>NZ_KQ961722.1:0-42489 GCF_001563605.1 Corynebacterium sp. CMW7794 | reverse complement strand
ATATCAGGTGTCCACCAAACAGGGGTCAGGTCCGAAGCCCCCGGCGATGTAGCGAGACATCGATCCGCCCATTTCCAGCCACAATCAGCACATGGGAAAGCAACAAACCTCCAACTGCGTCATCGTCGAGACCATCCTTATGACCGGCATGAAACACACCGACGCAGCCGAACTCTTCGGCGTAAGCACCCGATGGATCCGCACCCTCCTAAGCGCTACCGCCACGGCGGCCTACAAGCCCTAGAACCCCAATCCAAACGCCCGCACACCAACCCCCGAGCAACCCCGACACAGATCGTTAAACGCATCCTCGAACTGCGCCAGGAACTCACCGACACCGGCCAAGACAACGGCGCCCACACCATCCGCTGGCACCTCGAAAAAGAAGGAACTGAAGTGCCCCGAGTTTTGTTCCTAGGCATTTGCCTTGATTTCTATTATTTCCTGTGGCGGGATCTGCTTCCAAAAGGTCAAGTCCGCGTCCGTGGTTCGGGCGCTTGCCCGCATCCACATGTTGTTTTCGTCCTACGCCGCACCCCTGCAGGCGCTGGTAGCGTTTATACATACCGCAACCGACAGCCACGGGAGGCCTATTCTATGAACGGCGATGTTACTGTGCTGCTTGTATGCGCCGGGTTAGTGCTTGTCATGGTGCTCTACTGGACCTACTACATCCGGTGCGTGCGGAGGCAACCCAGATCGGAAAAGTGGTACGACGACGTCGACTTTGTAGGCGCAGAAAGTGATGGGGTCCTTTTCATTTATCCTTACTGCTCGCTCATTATGGGCGCTGGCGGCGCCATGGGGTTGGTCGCAAGTGCCAACCCTCCCGAGTTTGTCTACACGGTGCTGAAGGTTCCGCTCGTGGCAGCTTTCGTTGTCGGAGTCATTGGATTTACGGGCGCGGTTGGGGTTCCACTTCCGTGGCCTTTTGTTCCGCGTTGGGTCGTCGATATCCGCAAAGCAAAGCGTGCCCAAAGGCGTGAGCGCAGACAAGCCAGAAAAAGAGAAAAGGAAGAATAGGCCTGGCAGCTTTTCCTGTGTTCGAAGTTCGTCGGAAATCTCCGCTATCTGGCTGCAGGTTCTCCAGCCCAGTAGCAAAGCAACTGAAGATGGTTTGAGGCGTTTGGGGCCAAACTCTGCTTTGGTGATGTACATCAACACGGAGAGGAATCCGTAGATGAAGGCCGCTAGAGCAGTAGTCGTGGTAGTCAACGGGTTTGAGTATTCAGAGGTTGGAGAGCCCGATTCTCCTTTGGATGGGGCTTTAACGGCGCACCGTGATGCAAAACAAAGCTTTGCGTGACCTGGGTACGGGGCTAAGGAATAGAAGGGGATGCGGACGAAATCTTAGATGTCGACGGGCACTATTCCACGGTCGTGTTTCCCGATTGGGTCATTGAGCCCACCGGCGTCATGGGTGAGATGAGGCAAAGTAACCCTCAGATGGAAAGGGCAACTGCGCAAACTCTACGTCGGACGAAAACACGCAACAGCCGACATCAACCTCGTATGCATCAACAACAACATCACAGCAGTAGACCCTCACACCGGAGAAATATGGGACAAACACAAACTCGACGAATCAAAGAAATACCACCCAAACTTACTGGGTCAGGACCCACCAAATGAGGCTTAAGGGACATTGTCCCTTAACCCATGAACCCCCGAAAAATAATTAAAATCTCGCGACATCGATAGGAACGATTTCGCGAGACTTCAGAGTGGTGCGGCATGAGGGGCTCGAACCCCCGACCTACTGGGTGTAAACCAGTTGCTCTCCCAGCTGAGCTAACGCCGCGTGAATGCCGGCCGCGCGGAGCGCGTCACAACACTCAGGAAAGTGTATAGGACGCGCGGCGCCGGACAAAATGGGGGTTATTTCTTGGTGTAGCCGCGGCCGACGAGGCAGGAGCCTTGCCAGTCGCCGAGACGCTCCGCCTTGGTCTGGACGAGGCCGGCGAGCTGCGCGGACTCGGCAATCACGCCAGGGGCGATGGTGCCAGACAGGCCAGCACCCGGGGTCAAAAGCCAAATGGTGCCGTGGTCGGCGAGGGGGCGCAGTGCATCGACGAGGCCGTCGACCAAGTCGCCGTCCTCCTCGCGCCACCAGATGACAACGACGTCACACAATTCATCAGTTTCTTCATCGAGGAAATCGTCACCCAAGACATCTTCAATAGCTTCGGAGATGGCAGGGTCGCAGTCTTCGTCCCAACCCAGTTCCAGGGCGACCTGCCCCTCTTCGATGCCTAACTTGCGTGCGTAATCCTCCAATTGAGTGGTCATATCTGGGCACTTTAACGCATTATTAGGGAAAATTCTCGTTGTCCACGCCACTTTCGGTGGTTGCGGTGGAGAGGACACGGTGGGGCGAGGGGGCATCGGAAAGCGGGGCCGCAAAGGTAAAGGCCACAAAGTTAGCAATATTCACAGGACGACCGGGATTAAGCTGCAGGATTTAACACGAGAGATTCTTCACTTATCCTTAGCAAAGCTCCGGGGTCGTTTACGCGTATTCTGGAACGTACTGTTTTAAAAGCCCACCATTTGGAGGAATGCACCATGGCAGAATTGGAATCGCTCGGCAGCGACTCTAACTTCCCGCTCATCCGCGACGGCGTCGCGTCGTACATGCACGACACTGACCCGGAAGAAACTCGTGAGTGGATGGATTCTCTCGACGGTCTGCTGGAGGACAACACCCCGGAACGCGCGCGCTACCTCATGCTGCGCCTGCTGGAGCGTGCGTCTGCGAAGCGCGTGCCCATGCCGTCGCTGACCTCCACTGACTTCGTGAACACCATCCCCACCACCCTCGAGCCCGAGTTCCCTGGTGATGAGGAACTGGAGAAGCGCTACCGCCGTTGGATCCGCTGGAACGCGGCCATTATGGTGCACCGCGCGCAGCGCCCGGGCGTTGGCGTGGGCGGCCACATCTCCACGTACGCAGGCGCAGCTCCGCTCTACGAGGTCGGCTTCAACCACTTCTTCAAGGGCAAGGACGATCCGTCCGGCGGCGACCAGGTTTTCTTCCAGGGCCACGCCTCCCCGGGCATGTACGCGCGCGCCTTCATGGAGGGCCGCCTGTCCGAGCATGACTTGGACGGCTTCCGCCAGGAGCACTCCCGCGGCGAGGACGAGGGCCTTCCCTCCTACCCGCACCCGCGCGGCTTGCCGTGGTTCTGGGAGTTCCCGACCGTGTCCATGGGTCTCGGCCCGATTAACGCGATTTACCAGGCACGCTTCAACAAGTACCTGGAGCAGCGCGGCATCAAGGACACCTCAGACCAGCACGTGTGGGCATTCCTGGGCGACGGCGAAATGGACGAGCCGGAGTCTCGCGGTCTGCTGCAGATGGCGCCGCTCTACGGCCTGGACAACCTCACCTTCGTCATCAACTGCAACCTGCAGCGTCTCGACGGCCCGGTGCGTGGCAACACGCAGATCATCCAGGAGCTCGAGTCCTTCTTTACCGGCGCGGGCTGGGACGTCATCAAGATCATCTGGGGCCGCGAGTGGGACAAGCTCATTGAGGCCGATAAAGACGGCGCGCTCATCAACATCATGAACACCACGCCGGACGGTGACTACCAGACGTTCAAGGCGAATGACGGTGCGTACGTGCGTGAGCACTTCTTCGGCCGCGACGAGCGCACGCTCAAGTTGGTCGAGGACATGTCGGATGAGGAAATCTGGGCGCTGCGCCGCGGCGGCCACGACTACCGCAAGATCTACGCCGCCTACTCCAAGGCGCTGGAGAACCGCGGCACCGGCAAGCCGACCGTCATCCTGGCCCACACGATTAAGGGCTACGGCCTGGGCCACAACTTCGAGGGCCGCAACGCCACCCACCAGATGAAGAAGCTCACGCTGGAGGATCTCAAGCTCTTCCGCGACAAGCAGGGTATCCCGATTCCGGATGAGGTCCTCGAGGCCGATCCGTACAACCCGCCGTACTTCCACCCGGGCATGGATGCACCGGAGATCAAGTACATGCTCGAGCGTCGTAAAGAGCTGGGCGGCTTCCTGCCGGAACGCCGCGCGGACTTCGAGCGTCTGCACGTGCAAGACATCGACAAGCTGCGTTCCGTGCGCAAGGGCTCGGGCAAGCAGAAGGTCGCCACGACCATGGCGCTGGTGCGTACCTTCAAGGAGATCATGCGCGACAAGGAGATTGGCAAGCGCATTGTCCCGATGATGCCAGACGAGGCCCGTACCTTCGGCCTGGATTCCTGGTTCCCGACGCTGAAGATCTGGAACCCCAAGGGCCAGAACTACGTGCCGGTCGACCACGACCTCATGCTCTCCTACCGTGAGTCCGAGACGGGCCAGATTCTCGCCGAGGGTCTGACCGAGGCCGGCGCCACCGCGTCGTTTACCGCGGCGGCGACGTCGTATGCGACGCAGGGCGAGGCCATGATCCCGCTCTACATCTTCTACTCGATGTTCGGTTTCCAGCGCACCGGCGACGCATTCTGGGCGGCGGCGGACCAGATGGCCCGCGGCTTCATCATCGGCGCCACGGCTGGCCGCACCACGCTCACGGGCGAGGGCCTGCAGCACATGGACGGCCACTCCCAGGTGCTCGCGTCCACGAACCCGGCGGTCGTCTCCTACGACCCGGCGTTCGCGTACGAGATTGCGCACCTCGTCCACCGCGGTATTGACCGCATGTACGGCGACAACGACGAGGCCATCATGTACTACCTCACCGTGTACAACGAGCCGGTCCACCAGCCGGCCGAGCCGGAGAACCTCGACGTCGAGGGCCTGCACCGCGGTATCTACCACTACTCCACCCCGGAGAAGGGTTCGATTCCGGCCAACATCCTGGCGTCCGGTGTGGGTGTCCACCAGGCGCTGCGCGCCCAGGAGATCCTGGCGGAGGACTACGACGTCAAGGCCTCGCTGTTCTCCGTGACCTCGTGGGTCGAGCTGGCCCGCGATGGCGCCGCCAAGGCCAAGGCTGCTCTGCAGAAGGGCCAGGAGCCGGAGAAGGCGTTCGCCACGCGGCAGCTCGAGGGCTTCGACGGCCCGTTCGTGGGTGTCTCTGACTTCACCACGGACCTGCAGGAAATGATCCGTCCGTACGTCCCGGGCACCTATATCGCGCTGGGTACCGACGGCTTCGGCTTCTCCGATACGCGTGAGGCGGCTCGCCGCTTCTTCAACTCGGATACCGAATCCATCGTCGTGGCCGTGCTCTCGGGCCTGGCCCAGGACGGCACGATCGACCGCTCCGTCGCCGAGCAGGCTGCGAAGGACCTCCACCTGGATGATCCGACGAAGACCTACTCCACGAGCACCGACGAGGAGTAATTCCACGCCGCGCTCATGAAAAGCCCGTCAGCAGTTCTGCTGGCGGGCTTTCGGCATACGCGGTGCGTATGTCAGCGTTGAGCGAGGACCGGCTCGATAAGCTCGGCGAGCGCTTGGGAGACGGCCTCGGGTTCTTCGAGGATGACCATGTGGCCGGAGCCGTCGACGACGCGGAGCTCGGCCTCGGGCCAGTGGGAGCAGATGAGCTCGGACTGGGAGCGCGGGGTGACGATATCCATGGAGCCGACGAGGACGATGCCGGGCAGGCCGGCGAGGCGGTCCGCGGCGGCGAGCTCGGAGTGGTCGACGAGGTCGTCGAAGAAACCTACAAAGGAATCGAGCGGGGTGTCGAGCAGCATGTCGACGTGGAATTCGAGGCGTTCCATGCGGGGATAACCGGTCACGCCGGCGGCGAAGATGGGCGCGATGATGCGCGCGATGCGCTGGCGGGCGCGGTTGACCTTGTTGGGTAGGCGCTGGGCGGCGTCGTAGAGGGCTTCCGCGGCGTGGGTCTGGAGAAGCGCCGCGACGCCAGTCTCTGCGAAGGGACGCATGGACGTGGAGATAAGAAGCACCCCGGCGATGCGCTCGTAGTCCTCAACAGGCAGGCGGCGAATGAGGTTTTCGACGACCATGCCTCCGAGCGAATGGCCCACGATAATGAGCGGCCCGGTGGGTGCCTGGGCGGTAAGGATGGCAGCGACGTCATCCGCGGCGTCGTCGACGGTGCAGTCCTCGGCCGGGACGCGGTCCGAGCTGCCGTGCCCGCGAAGGTCGAGCAGCACCGCGCGCACGCGCGGATACGACGCGCGCAGGAAGTCAACCTGGTCGTAGAAGCTCTCCGCCGCGAGACCGTAACCGTGAACGAAGATAACGGTGACGGGGGCATCGGAAGGCTCGGGGCCCGAGGTATACCAGGCGATGCCATCGGACATGTCGTGGGAATACGGCTGTGTGAGGCCGGGGTGGCGGTCGTGAGTGTGGCGGCGGCGCCAAACCTGGGTGGCGGTGCGCACACGGCGGCGGGATGGGGTGGACATAACACGTCTAGTCTAGTCGCTCACTTACACTGGTACGCATGGCCGATGGACAAGACTTTGCCGCGCAGCTGCGCGCAGCGCTGGGAAGAGAAGAACACGAGGATAAGCCCGCCGCGACGGATACGTATGGGGAGCTCGCGCGGCTCATCACCCAGGTCGCGGGGGTGGAGGAACCGGCGCGTGAAGACCGGCTGGAAGATGTGGGGATTACGTCGCTCAACCTGATTGAGCTGACGGTGCGCGCGGAAGAGCGCTTCAAGGTCCGCTTCGATGAGGGCACCGCCGCGGCCTTTGAGACCGTGGGCGAGGTCGCCGACTACATCGACACGCGGACCGAGAAGCAGTAGCGCTGCGCGAGATCGCGCACCGCCGTCTCCAGCGCGTGCAGCTCCGCTTGAGTACCCGTGAGTACCTGGCGGCAGCCAATGCCCGGCGGCACGGCGTCAAACTCGCTGCCTGCACCTGCGGCAAGAGCCGCGAGATCCTGGCCCGGCCAGTCCTTGTACCAGCGGGTACACCACTGAGCCGTGAGGGGATCATCGCCCGGGATCTCCCACGTCGACGCGCTGGGCAGGCACGTGACCATGAGCTCTTCCACGCGCGGGCGCAGTCGAGCAGGCATACTCTCAATGATGAGCACGCCGGAGGTTATCGGGCGCACTGGCGCCGAGGGTTCGGCGGCAGTGGTTTTCACGCATGTTTCCACAAGCCGAATACCTTTCATTTCCTGTTACAAGACGAGCATCGTCTTCCCCAACGAACCGACTCGAACAGTTTTGTGAAATGACATCGGATGTAATTACCGTGCGTAACGCAACCCATTTTGTTCCCCTCCAGTCACACGAGCAACCCTAAACCCCTGCTTCAACCCCCATTTACTGAAGTTTCACTTGAGACTTAGAACTTCCCTGTGACCGCGCCCCGCAGATCGTTACAGCGCAACGAAATCATCACAAAAGTTAGGGTTTCGATACCTTGCCCCGCTACTCTTAGACCTCATGTTGAAGACTTTTGCTACTCGCGTGGCTGCCCTCGCCTCCGCCACGGTTCTGTGGACCTCCGTCGGCCTGCCCGTCGCGAACGCCCTCACGAGCTCGGACATGAGCTCCACCTCGAGCAAGGGCTCGAGCAACGGCTCCTCCATCTCTGACGCGTTCACGCTGTCGTCAAAGTTGGGCCAGGCCCTCACCATGGGCAATGGCACGACGACCCATTCCACAAAGCAGGTTTCCGTCTCTGGCCAGGGCACGCGCTCCTACGAGCTCTACGTCCCCTCCGACTATGACTCATCCCGCGACTACCCCGTCGTCTTCGCTTACTCCGGCATGGACTTCGATGGCTCAGACATGCACGGCCACTCCCACTTTGAGCGCGCCACGGGCTCCGATGCCATCGTCGTCTACCCCAACCCGCGCGCGAGCGTCAACGGCGGCCTGGCGTGGGAAGGCCCCAACTACGCCACGACGAGCCGCGGCGAGGACGTCGCCTTCACCAAGGCCATCCTCAATGACGTAGCCAATAGCTACTCCGTCGACCGCAGCCGCATCTACGCCACCGGCCTGTCCAACGGCGGCGGCATGGCGCTCGCCGCCGCGTGCCAGGCCCCGGAGACCTTCGCCGCCGTTGCCGGCGTCTCCACCGCCGCGTACACGCGTATCTTCGACGGCTGCACAGGCCAGGTGCCCACGCTGCTCATCCACGGCACCGACGACAAGATTGCGCCGTACTACAACGATGGTTCCAACGGCCACGGCGGTTCCTACTACGCCACCCGCGGCGCCTGGGAGCGCATCGGCAAGCGCAACGCCTGCGACACCTCCGGCGCGTCCATGCGCACCGGCTCCGGCAACGGCTACAACTCCTTCAGCTACTCCGGCTGCCTCGCTGAGACCACGCTCTACCGCGTGAACGGCGGCAGCCACACGTGGTTTGCCTCCAACCCCAACGCCACGCGCGAGGTGTGGAACTTCTTCCAGCGCCACTAGCTTCCCGCTAGCCTGTCCGTGCCCCGGTCCTGCCGGGGTATTTTTATGCCTCCAGCTTTTTATGACTGCAGCTCGCTCCAGATCGCCGAGTTCGTCTCCGCCCACAGCGGCTTGGCCCAGTCCCCGAAGTCGTGGTCAGTGAGCATGACCATAGCTTTCCCCTCCGCCAGCCAGAGGTAGGTTCCCGACATACCAAAGTGCCCCGCAGCCTCCGCGGGCAACGAGCCCATCCAGTGCTCCTTGTCCCCGTGGAGCTCGAAGCCCAGGCCCCAGGAGCAGTCCTTAAAGGAGCCATAGCCTGGCACGAGGCCGCGCAGGCCCGGGAACTGCGGCGTGAGCATTTCCTCGACCGTTGTGGGGTGCAACAACTGCGGGTCGAGCACCTCGCGGGCGAACCGGACCAGGTCGTCCACCGTCGTGTCAAGGCCGTGTCCCGCCGAGCCAACCAAAGCCGAATCCTTCATTCCCAGTGGTTCGAAGACGCCCTCGCGCAAGTACTCCGGAAACTCCATGCCGGTGGCTTCCGCCACGATATCCGCGGCCCATTCATAGCCCGCTGAGGAATAGATGCGCCGCTCCCCCACGGGCTTCTGCGACTCGCGCGTATCAAACCCCACACCAGACGCGTGCGCCAACAGATGCCGAAGCGTGGAACCGGAAGGCCCCGCCGGCTGGTCGAGCTCCACCGCCCCCTCCTCGACGGCGAGCATGATGCCGTAGGCCACCACAGGTTTGGTCACCGAGGCAATCGAATACACGCGGGACGTATCCCCCAACGTCCGAACATCACCGTCTACAAGCAACGCGGCGGAGACATGGTCAGCCGGGAAATCGGCCACAGAATCAAAGGCAGTCATAGGACCCTAGCCTAGCGAACCCGCCCGCACGCCGACGCACATCAACTGAATAAAAGTACCGCTCGGTCTAGTCTTTTGAGCGTGTCCTGTCGCACAATCAATGGCAACACATTCCTCGATCTCTCTTGGAGGCCCCGCGATGTCTGCGACCACCGCACCCAGCTCGACCTACGTCCAGGACCCCACGATGGCAAGCTCCCACTCGACGTTTGGCTGGGCCTCCACGCTTTTTGGCACCGCCATCGGTGCGGGCATTCTCTTCCTGCCTCTGTCCGCCGGCGCCTATGGATTCTGGCCGCTGCTCATTGCCACCGTGCTCATCGGTCCGCTTACGTATCTCTCCCACTACGCCTACGCGCGCATCATCGCTCGCTCCCCGCAGCCCGGCGCGGATCTCCTCGCAGCGCTTACCAGCTACTTCGGCCAGAGTACCGGCGCATGGCTCGCCGTGGCCTACCTCATCATGCTCTTTCCCGTGCTCCTCGTGTATTCGGTGAGCATCACCACCACCGTCGATAACTTCATCGTCAACCAGCTCGGCGGCCCGGAGATCCCGCGGTGGATACTCGCACCGATCCTCATCGGTCTCCTCGTCGCAGCCCTGGCCTTCGGCGAACGCATCATGCTCGCCGCCGCAGAGCTTCTCGTCGTCCCGCTGCTCATTGCACTCGGCGCCTTCTCGCTCTACCTCATCCCGCAGTGGGACTTAGGCTCCTTCCTCACGGTCTCCTCCGAGCACTCCTTCTGGGAATCCCTGGTGCTCATCCTTCCGGTGCTGGTCTTCTCGTTTACCTTCATCGGCTCGCTGTCCCAGTTCGCCGTCTCCACCCAGCGCAGTCACGGCGAGTTCGCCGAAGCTCGCCTCTCCCGAGTCATTATGCTCACCACGGTCCTGCTCACCGTTTTCACGATGTTCTTCGTCTGGTCCTGCGCGCTCGCCCTAGGCGCAGACGGCATGGCTCAGGCCGCCGCGGATAACCTGCCGGTGCTCTCCTACTTCGCGAACACCACGGGCACCCCGTTCCTGGCGCTTTCCACCCCGATCGTCGCCATCTGCGCCATCGCCTCCAGCTTTATCGGCGTAGCCCTAGGCGCGCGCGAAGGCTTGCAGTTCCTCGGCGCTCGCTTGAATCCCTCCCAGCGTGAGCTTTCCGATGCCCCCGTCTACCTGTTCATCTTCACCGTCGCCACCTTCGTGGCCATCGTCGAGCCCTCCGTCATGGACCTCATCACGGTCGCCGGCGGCCTCCTCATCACCATCTTCCAGTTCGGCGTGCCCATGCTCGCCGTCTACGCTGTCGCACGCCTGGCGCCGCTGCGCCGCAGCCCCGGCAACGCCGTCATCATCGCCTTCGGTGCGGTCGTTCTCGGCTCGACCATCTGGGGTTTCTTCTAAAACCCACCTCGTTCTAGGCCCACCGGGACACACGAAAGCCCACGGCACGGTTGCACACCTGCGCCGTGGGCCTTTCTCGCGCCTTAAGCTACGGAGTTGGGAAACCACCCGTCGCGCCGATGGTCTCACCCGAGACGAAGCTCGCCTCCTCCGAGGCCAGGAAGACGTACGCACCGGCCATCTCCACCGGCTGCCCGGCGCGGCCGAGGAAGGACTTCGTGTCGAATTCCATAACACCCTCGGTTGGCTGGCCACCCGCGGGCTGCAGCAGCGTCCACACAGGGCCGGGCGCCACCGCGTTGACGCGAATGCCGCGCGGCGCAAGCTGCGTGGACAGGCCCTTGGACATCGAGTTCATCGCCGCCTTCGTCATGGCGTAATCAACGAGGATGGCCGAGGGCTTATACGCCTGGACCGAGGAGCTAAAGATAATCGAGGCACCCGGCTTAAGGTACTTGAGCGCCGCCTTCGTAACCTTAAACGAGCCATAGAGATTGACCTTCATGACGTCATCAAAGTCCTCGTCCGAGATATGTTCCAAGTCCTCGTGCCAGATCTGGCGCGCCGCATTGTTGACCAGGATGTCGAGTCCGTCCAGCGCCTCGACGGATTTCTCCACGAGCTCGACGCAGTACTGCGGGTCGCGCAGGTCGCCTGGGAACGCGAAAGCCTTCTGGCCCGCGTCTTCAATGGCCTTGAGCACGCGGTCCGCATCCGGCTGCTCCTCAGGAAGGTACGCAATGGCCACATCCGCGCCTTCCTTGGCGTACGCCACGGCCACAGCCGCGCCGATGCCCGAATCGCCACCAGTAATGAGAGCCTTGCGGCCCTTCAAGCGCCCGTGGCCTTCATAGGTCTCAATGCCGATATCGGACTGCGGCTGCAGCTCGATATCCAGGCCCGGGTACTCCTGGTGCTGCTCCGGCGGATTGACCTTGGGGAATTTCGTGCGTGGGTCGGTCATGATTTTCTCCTTCATCGAAAATAATGAAAGGCGCAGCCCCCGTCCGGGGTGCCGCGCCTCCCACGCTACGCGTCACGTCGCGTCATTCGCCGCGACTGCAATCCCGCCAGCCCTAGCCGATACGGTCGATGATAATCTTCCGCTCTTCATCGAGCGGTGCGTCCGTAATAGTGAAGCCGGACTCGAGGACCTCGAGGGAACGCTCAAAGCGGTCCGGGGTCTCCGTGTAGAGCGTGAAGAGCTTCTGTCCCTTCGTCACCTTGTCGCCCTTGACGGCATGCAGTTCGATACCGGCGGTGGCCTGCACCGGATCCTCCTTGCGGGCGCGGCCGGCGCCCAGGCGCCAGGACGCGACGCCGACGGCGAGCGCGTCGAGGTCGGTGAGGTAGCCGTCCTCCTGCGCGATGACGTCGTGCGTGTGCGACGCCTGCGGCAGCGCGGCATCCGGGTCGCCGCCCTGCGCAACAATCATCTGGCGCCACTTGTCCATGGCACGGCCATCCTTGAGCGCGGCTTCGACGTCCGGGTCCTGGACGCCCGCAGCGGAGAGCATCTCGCGGGCAAGCGCGACGGTGAGTTCGACAACATCGGAAGGCCCGCCACCGGCAAGGACCTCGAGGGATTCCTCAACCTCAAGAGCGTTGCCCACCTTGCGGCCCAGCGGCGTGGACATGTCCGTGAGCAGCGCCGTGGTCTTCACGCCGGCGTCGGTGCCCAGGTCGACCATGGTCTGCGCGAGCTCGCGCGCCATAGACTCGTCCTTCATGAATGCGCCGGAGCCGACTTTGACATCGAGCACGAGCGAGGCGGTACCCTCTGCGATCTTCTTCGACATGATGGACGAAGCAATGAGCGGAATGGACTCTACCGTCGAGGTCGTATCGCGCAGCGCGTAGATCTTCTTATCCGCAGGAGCCAGGCCCGCACCCGCAGCGCAGATGATACAGCCCGGGTCCTCGAGAATTTCCATCATGCGTTCGTTCGTCACGTCAGCCTGCCAGCCCGGGATGGCCTCCAGCTTGTCCAGCGTGCCGCCGGTGTGGCCCAGGCCGCGGCCGGACAGCTGCGGCACGGCGACGCCGAAGGCCGCGACGAGCGGCGCCAAAGGCAGCGTGATCTTGTCGCCCACGCCGCCCGTGGAGTGCTTGTCCGCGGTGACCTTGCTCAGCGAGTCGAAGCTCATGGTCTCGCCCGAGTTGATCATCGCCTGTGTCCAACGGGCGATCTCAGCGCGGTTCATGCCGTTCAAGAACACCGCCATATTGAGCGCGGCCATCTGCTCATCGCCCACCACGCCGCGCGTGTACGCGTCAATGACCCAGTCGATTTGCTCCGGCGAGAGCTCCCCTTTGTCGCGCTTGGTACGGATGACGTCGACGGCATCAAATTTCTCTGCCATGAATTTCTCCTTCATGCGAAAGCTATCAGTGCTGATCTTTCAAGCTGATCTGTGTATCTGGTTGTCCCGGAGGCGACTCCGGCTTCTCGCACGCGGCGTGCTCTACGTGCGCCACCTGCGCTGGGCGTCGCACCTGTGTCGGGCACCACAAACAACTAGCCCTTGTGCGAAACGCTACGGCTCAATTATGATCCGAGTTAGAACATTTGTCAATGAAATTGTTTTCTTTTGTTCCATCCTCTCGCGACCCGCGTCGCCACCCGGAGAACACCGGGAAAAGTACGGCGTGAGCTGCACTTTTTACTCGAAAGGACATGCTATGTCTTCGTCCACCATCCCCGCCGGGACCACCACGCTACCGTCCGACGAGGAACTACTTTCCCTCGCCCGCGAGGCCGCCGGCCACGCCTGGGCGCCTTACTCCGAGTTTCCCGTCGGTGCCGCCATGGTGCTCTCGGACGGCCGCGTCGTTACGGGCTGCAACGTGGAGAACGCCTCGTCGCCGCTGGGCATCTGCGCCGAGCGCAACGCCGCGGCTCACGCGGTCGCTTCCGGTGCGCAGACGGCCGGGGACGGTCACCTCGAAGGCCTGCCCCACATCGTGACCGTGGCCATCGTGGGGCTCAAGGCCGAGCCGTGCTTCCCGTGCGGTGCGTGCCGCCAGGTGCTCCGCGAATTCGAGTGCGAGCGCGTCGTCGTCTCCGAGAACGGCGCCCCGCGCGCGTTCGACTTCGAGGAAATCCTGCCGCACTCTTTCGGCCCTGAGGCACTCTAAGCCTCAGGAGACGGGAAACTCAGGCCTCGGCCCGGCCGAATAAGCCGGTCAACTGCCCTCCCTATCGCACCCCTCCTCATCACAACCATTAATGAATAGGACTCGCTATGGATAGACTTCAAGGTCTGCTCGGCATCGCGGTGATCCTCGGGATCATCGTGGTGTTGTCGCGTTCGCGCCGCCACATCAACTGGCGCACCATCGGCATGGGCCTGGCGCTGCAGGTCGCTTTCGCCTTCCTCGTGCTCGCATGGGAGCCCGGCTTCAAGGCGCTCGAGGCCGTCTCGCATGGACTCACCAAGCTCACGGACTTCACAAACGAAGGCACGCAGTTCGTCTTCGGTGGGCTCATGGGCGAGGATTTCGTCTTCGCCTTTAACGTGCTGCCCATCATTATCTTCCTGGGCGCGATTATCGCCGCACTGTACTACCTACGCGTTATCCAGTACATCGTCGAGTACGTCGGCTCCGCCATCAAGTGGGTGCTAGGTACCTCCAAGGTCGAGTCCGTGTGGGCTGCGACGGTCATCTTCCTCGGCCAGTCCGAGGCCCCACTCGTCATCAAGCCGTATGTCCCGAAGCTCACCCGCTCCGAGCTCTTTACCTGCATGACCGGCGGTTTCGCCTCCGTCGCGGGTTCCACGCTCATCGGCTACTCGCTGCTCGGCGCACCGCTCGAGTACCTGCTCGCGGCCTCGCTCATGAACGCACCCGGCTCCATCCTCGTCGCCAAGGGCCTTATGCCCGAGACCGAGGACTCCAATCTCGACGCCACGGTCAAGGACGTTCGCGACGAGGAATCGAAGAACATCGTGGACGCGATCAGCTCCGGCGCCATGACCGGCGGCAAGATCGCCATTGCCGTCGCCTGCTTGCTCATCGCGTTTATCGCCATGATTGCGATGCTCTCGGCCATCCTCGGCGGCATCGGCAATATCTTTGGCCAAGACGGCTGGTCGCTCGAAGGCCTCTTCGGCGCCATCTTCGCCCCGTTCGCGTGGCTCATCGGCGTGCCGTGGTCAGACGCCATCGACGTCGGTAACTTCATTGGCCAAAAGACCATCCTCAACGAGTTCGTCGGCTACACCTCGTTTAGCGAAAAGCTCACCGAGCTCAGCGACAAGTCCATCATGCTCAGCTCCTTCGCGCTGGCTGGCTTCGCCAATATCTCCTCCATCGGCATTCAGATCGGCGCCCTCGGCGGCGTCGCCCCGGAGCGCCGCGGCGAGGTCGCCAAGCTCGGCCCTTGGGCTTTGTTCGGCGGCTTCCTCACCAACATGCTCAACGCCGCCATCGTGGGCGTCGTCGTGGCCCCGATGTAAAAGTCGCAACCTCTAAGCGTTAGCCCCTGGCTGACGCTTATCGTATTTTTCCACCAGCTTGTCAATGAGCTCGTCCGTGAGCTTGTCGTCCGCAAGAATCGCGTCGAGCATGCGCTGATGGTCCGGCTTGTCCTGATAGGAGTCGCCGGCTAAGTCCATGCCGATGTCGTTGGCAAAAGTGCTCAGCACAGTCGAGCCCGTCTCCGCCGCGCTTTCCGATGCCCCCTTCTCCCCCGCGTCGGCCGCTACCTGCGAGGCTTCGCTCAGCTGCGCGACCTCGGAGTTGAACTCCTCGAGGAACTCGTTGGCCGCCGCCTGGGCTTCGGCGGGACGCTTGCCCTCGCGGATCTCGCGGGCGATACGCCGCTCGAGGGCATTTTCCATCTGCTTGTGCCGCCACGAACGCAGGCGGCGCGGCTCGAGGCGGCGGCCCACGGCACGCGACTTGTCCTCGGCCTTACGCGCGAGGACGGCAACCTGCGCTGCAGTCTCGTTGACCGGCGCCCACTCTTGGTCCGTGGACACGCGCCAGCCGGTCCAATACCCCAAGAGCGCGAGCGCAAAGCTCGCCACGGGTCCGAGTATCATGCCCCACGCCAGGAAACCGAGCCCATTGCCGGCGAGCACGATGACGGAGCAGACAGCTGCCGGGATGACGATGGGCTGGTTGCCACCAAAGACAGCGGGCTCACGGCCCATGCACACGTCGCGAATCATGGAGCCGCCGGTCGCGGTGAACACGCCCATCATGATGCACGGAACGACGGGCAGGCCATAGGTAAGAGCCTTCACCGTGCCAGTCCCGGCCCACAGTGCGGAGACGAGGGCGTCGCCGTGGGCTTGCAGGTGTTCCCACGTTTTACCCTTGAAATAGACGAAGCGCGCGATGAGCGCACCGGCGAAAGCGAGGTAAAGGTACTCGGGCTGACTCATCGCCGCGACGGTGCCGCGGTTGATGAGTACGTCGCGAATCATGCCGCCGCCCAGCGCCGAAAACATCGCGATGAAGAAGAACCCGATGATGTCGTAGCCGCGTTGGCGCGCAATTGTGCCGCCGATAGTACCCATGAGCAACACGCCGCTCACGTCCAACCAGCGATAGATCGATTCGATGAGCGGGTCAACCTCGGAAACCATGGTCATTATTGTAGCCAGCGCCTTGCCCCGCCGCCCGCGTGGCTACGCGGCAGCTGCGCGCCGCGCGAGCAGAGGCTGCACAGAGGCTGCGCAGACTGCACAGTTACTGCGCGGCCGTGGCCTCCGCGCCACCCGTAACCGCTGCTGCGCCGGTGGGCTGCTCCGCCGCACCCGTGGGCTCGACGGTCGGCTCCTCGGCAGGCGCGGTCGTGACGGCCCGTGTCGTCGCCGCGGGTGTCTCCTCGTCCTCGCTATCGCGGCGTGCGGCGCGTTCCCGACGCGCCGTTGTGGTTGTTTGCTCCGCGGTGGTGCCGTTCTCCTGCGCCGCGGTCGGCTCGTCAGTGGCCGTGTCCTCGGACGCGTCTGTGGGCTGCTCGACGGTCTCTTGCGTCGGCTCGACGCTCTCCTCCGGCTGCGTTGCCGCGGTCGGCGCAGGCGCGGTTGTCGCCGCACTTTCCGTCTCACTGGACTTCGACGTCCAGTAGGACGGCGAGAGCCAGCCAGCGTCCGCGTCCTCCGGGTTCGCCGAGAAGAGCAGCAACAGGCCGGTCACGGCGAGCCCCACAAAGAGGCCCGTCGTCGAGCCACGCACGCGACCGCCAAGCGTCCACAGCTTGTCCCAGCGCGTCGTGGGATGGTCATCGCGCCAGATGGTACGCGGTGCCGCGTCGACGGCGTTCATGACCTCAGTCTGTGAGGCATCCGGGTGCTGCGCCGCCACATCCGGGTCCGACTCGGACGGCCGGCCCGGTCCTTGGTCGCTCGGGTCGTGCGTATCGCGCGCGGCCGCATGAGCCACAGCGTCGCGCACCTCCGCCTTGTCGGTTCCTGCCGCAGCCGGCATGACTTCGGTCGGCGCGCCGGCTCCAGCCGACCCTGCGGGGGCGGGCGGAGCGGCGGTGACGGGGGCATCGGCTAGCGGGGCGGCCGAGGACAAGTTGTAGTGATCCCAGAAGGCCGCGACGAGGGCGGAGCGAATGCCGCGCTCGACGGCCCACTGGCGGGAGGGATTGACCACGACCATGACGCGGTACTTGATCTGCCACGGCTGACCGGCGACGGTGGGCTCGATAAGGCCAGTGACCGGCAGAATCTCGATCTCGCCCGCGATATCTTCGGCGATGGCTGCGTCCTGCGCCGCATGCGAGGAAATCTCCTCAACCTTGCGGGTGACCTCGGCCAGCGTCTCGCCTGCGCGCACCGGCACCTGCAAGTCGACGACGGCGCGCGACCAATCCTGTGAGTAGTTCGTCACCACGCCGCCCGAGCCGTTAGGCACCATGACGACCTCGCCCGTCGGCGTGCGAACCTTCGTCGTGCGCAGCGTCAACGCCACGACGGTGCCTTCCACCGCCCCAGACGTGCCGTCGAAGCTCACGTAATCGCCCACACCGTACTGCTTCTCGCTCAAAATGAAGAAGCCCGCCAGGAAGTCGCCGATGATCTTCTGCGCACCGAAACCAAGCGCGGCCGAGACGACCGTCGCGGGAATCGCCGCACCGAGCGCCGGCACGCCCACGTTGGTGAGCGCCGCGATGGCAAGCAAGAAATACGCCACCGCCTGCGCGACGTAAACCAACGCGCCAGCCAGGGCGAGACGGGTCTTCGTGGATTCCTCATTGTCATCCAGCCGCGAGTCAATAAGCCTGATGACCAGGCGCCCGACACGCGGCACCAAAATCGCCATGAGCAGCAACGCCGCCAACGGCAACGCGTGGTCGACGATAAGTTGCCAGAACTGGAAAAAGAAATACCGGACGTTCATACTCTCCGATACTAAAACCACCGCCGACACGGCGGGCGTGGCAGCGGTGGATTAATAGCGTTTTCTACGATTGGGCGCGAGCGTTAGGACGCTGCGGGGAAAGGATCATCTTCGCGGTAGAGATACCGCGCGCGCCCGCGTCGCCTCGGTCAACAAGAAATACTCTCACACTCACAGCACCCGTGCTGCGGCGGTATTCAATGAGAAACGCTGGGAAACTATTCATTACCGTTCCCCCTTCCCGCTGGACCCCTTGCACGTATTCTTCCAGTTCCTGTAACAACGCGCTATCAGGACGCGTTTTAGGGGGACGCGTTGGAACTGCGCAGGACGCTATTACCAGGTATACGCGCAGTTCAACGACTACAAAGTGGGGCCACCGGGGCTCGAACCCGGGACCAACGGATTATGAGTCCGTAGCTCTAACCGACTGAGCTATAGCCCCTAAAAAGCACCGTGCGAGGTGCTGCGAAGTATCTTATCGTGCCCTGCGCCGCGGACTGCAATTGCTCCCCCGCGGGTGCATAAAGCGAGTCCGTCGGACGCTGGGCGCGTCACCCTCGACGGCATCGGAAGCCGGTGGTACGGTACAGATGTTAATTAGAGTGACTGTTGTGACAACAATCTCGTAACCTAGGGCGTCGCGACAGTCCGTCTTCTCTAGGAGCCTCTATGTCGTCCACCTCGCATTCTTCCGTCCACTTCAGTCGCCGCAGCCTCCTGCGCGCGGGCACGATTGCCCTCGCCGCGGGTGCCGTGGGCACGGCCGCCCCGCAGGCGTTTGCGCTCGGCCCAGTGCTCGGCACCGTTGTCGACTTCTCGGCGGGTGTTCCCTCCTCCGCCGCACTCAAGGCCGCGGGTCAGATGGGCGCGGTGCGCTACGTCTCCAAGCCGCGCGCAGGCTGGATGGCCGGCAAGCCGGTCACCCGCGCCCAGGCTGCTGCCGATGCCGCCGCCGGCCTCGCCGTTGCTTCCGTCTACCAATACAACGGCTCGGACAATCCGGACTGGGCGGGCGGGGCGGCATCGGCAGCCCAACACGCGCCGCAGGCCATCGCCATCCATAAGGCGGCGGGCGGCCCCACGGGCCGACCGATTTATATCGCGATCGACAACAACCCGTCCCGCGCACAGTACGACGGCCAGATTAAGCCCTACCTCATGGCGTTCTCCACCGCACTCAAGGCGGCGGGCTACCAGGTGGGCGTGTACGGCAACTACAACGTCATCGATTGGTGCGTACGCGACGGGATTGGCAGCTTCTTCTGGATGCATGACTGGGGCTCGGGCGGCCGCATTCATCCGCGCACGACCATCCACCAGCTGCCGCAGAACCGCCAGCGCACCATCGGCGGCGTGGTCTGCGATATCAATGACGTCTACGCGAAGGACTGGGGCCAGTGGACGCCGGGAGGCGCTGCAGCGCCGGCACCGGCCGCGCCCGCCGCCCCCGCCCACAACAGCAACCCGCTGAACGCCGTCGGCCAGATGTCCTCGCAGGTCCAGAACGCCGTGCCGGGACTCAACCTGCCGCAGGTCTCCCCTGAGGGCGTGAGCTTCAACGGCTCGTCCGTCGACTCCAAGCAGATTCAGGCGGGCGTGGACCTCGTCCAGACCGTCCTGGGGGCGATGCGCTAGGACTTCTGCCCTTCAATAAATTTCGTCGTCGCCTCGTTAAGGGCCTTGACGGTGACTTCTTTCTTCACGAACTTCGTAAGATCCTCCGCCGAGCCCGACACCGAGGCGGCGACGATGAAGTTTTTCCCGAAGCTCACGGAGGAGTGCAGCGTCTTATCGTCGGACCAGCCCCACTTGGAGCCCAGCACATTCGACAGCCGCGCCGTGCCGTAATCCTGACGGTAGCCATCTTCCGCCGTGGTCGTAGCCTGCGCCATCGCGACGAGGATGGGATGCGTGGGTGATTCCTCGCGCAGCGCCTTGATGAAGTTGACCACGTCGTAGACGGACGTCACAGACTTGCCCCACTCGCTTCCCGCGCGCGTGGATTCGAGCTCATAGTCTTCCGCCACCGTGTCGATGGACTCCGGGTAGCGCTTGAAGAGATCCGACGCGGAGACGTCCGATGAATCCGCAATCATGTCGAGCGCTTCGTACTGGTCTTCCAGCGTGCCGTGGTCAAGCACGTACTTGGCGAGATAGAGCTTGATAAGGCTCAGTGCCGGCATGGCGTTGCGCTCCCCGTCGGTGCCCATGCGCATGCCGTCCATGCGGTAATAGGACAACTCGCGGGCCTTTGCGTTGGCGACGAACTTCACTTCGCCGTCGAGGTCCGCGGCGATATTCTTTTTCGACGGCGGGGCTTCCACCGTGAGCGTTTCCACGGGGCGCGGCGCCGACAGCCGCGCGGCGGTCATCTCCCCTGTTTCCTGAGCCGCGTCCGCAGGCTTTTCATGCGGCGGTGTACACGCCACCAGCGTCCCCGCCAGCGCCGCGGCGAGGGCCAGACTTATCATCCGATTCACTCACCACATATTACTAATGCCACCGCCTTCTTCAGAAAGAAGGCGGTGGCATTCAGCGTATGCGACGGGGCGGGCTACCCCTGCGGGTGTGAGCGTTGAGAAGCTAACCGTTGCGTGTTCGACCTTTAGCGGTCCCCTTTAGTGGTCAACCGGAGCCTCAACGCCCACGCCGGTGAGGGAACGAACTTCCATCTCGGCGGAGAGCTCTTCGAAGTTGTCCGGCTTGGTCATGAGCGAGACAGCCCAGCCGACGATGAATGCGAGCGGGATGGTGACGATACCCGGCGAGGACAGCGGGAACAGTGCCCAGTCCGCGTTGGGGAACATCGAGGTCTCGGTGCCGGAGACTGCCGGGGAGAAGAAGATGAGGACCAGGCAGGAGATGACACCGGTGTACATGGAGGCCACAGCACCCGCGGTGTTGAAGCGCCTCCAGTACAGGGAGTACAGGATGGTGGGCAGGTTAGCCGAGGCCGCGATGGCGAAGGCCAGGGAGACCAGGAAGGCGACGTTCTGGGTCATGGCCAGGATGCCGAGGATGATGGCGACGACACCGAGGACAACGACGGTCATCTGGGAGACGCGGACCTGCTCAGCCTCCGTGGACTGACCGTTACGGATAACGGAGTGGTAGACGTCGTGGGCGATGGACGCCGAGGCGGTAATCGCCAGGCCAGCGACGACCGCGAGGACGGTTGCGAAGGCAACGGCGGAGATGACCGCCATGAACACGGAGCCACCCAGCTCGAGGGCCAGCAGCGGTGCGGCGGAGTTCGCGCCACCCGGCGCGGCGAGGATGCGGTCCGGACCAACCAGAGCGGCGGCGCCGAAGCCCAGGATGAGCGTCATGAGGTAGAAAGCACCGATGATGACGATGGCCCAGGTCACGGAGCGGCGAGCTTCCTTCGCAGTCGGAACCGTGTAGAAGCGCATGAGGACGTGCGGGAGTCCACCGACACCGAGGACGAGGGCGATACCCAGGGAGATGAAGTCAATCTTCGTAGTGAGGGACTTGCCGTACTTCAAGCCCGGCTCCATAATCTGGGAGGCCTCGTAGCCCTTCTGCGCCAGGTACTCAGAGCCAGCGTGCGCCTGCACCGCGCCATCGAAGAGGGCACCGAAGCCACCCTTGATGGAGATGAAGACCATGGCGCACATCGCAACAACACCGGTAACAAGCAGGACGGCCTTAATCATCTGAACGTAGGTCGTGCCCTTCATGCCGCCCACGAGGACGTAGACAATCATGAGGACGCCCACGATACCAACGACGACGGCCTGCCAGAAGAAGTCGTGGATGTTGAGCAGGACCGAAACCAGGGAGCCGGCGCCGGCCATCTGCGCGATGAGGTAGAACAGCGAGACGAAGAGCGTCGCGATAGCGGCGGCCACACGGACCGGCTTCTGCTTGAGACGGAAGCTCAGCACGTCAGCCATGGTGAAGCGACCCACGTTACGCAGCGGCTCAGCCACGAGCATGAGCGCCACGAGCCATGCGACGAAGAAGCCCACGGAGTACAGGAAGCCGTCGTAACCGGTGAGCGCGACGGCGCCGACGATACCAAGGAAGGACGCGGCGGACAGGTAGTCACCGGAGATGGCGAGGCCGTTCTGGCGGCCAGAGAAGGAGCCGCCACCGGTGTAGAAGTCTGAGGCTTCCTTCGTCGACTTGCCGGCACGCAGGACCACCCACATGGTCACGACAAGGAAGACGACGAAGACGGAAATATTGAGAATCGGGTTGCCCGCGGCGGCATCGGCGCTCGCGGCGGCGAGGTGGAACGTAGTCATTGTCTATCCCTCCAGTTCTTCACGAATCTTGGCCGCACGCGGCTCGATGTTCTTATTGGCATACTTCACGTAAACCCACGTAATGATGAACGTGGTCGCGAACTGAGCAATACCGAAGGCCAGGCCAACGTTCCAGCCGCCCGGCAGCTCGGTACCCATAAAGCCCGGCGCGAAGACCGCGGCCAGCACGTAGACGATGTACCACGAGAAGAACGCGACGGTCATGGGGAACGTAAAGTTGCGGTAGGCCCCGCGCAGCTTGCCAAATTCGGCGCTCTCGCGCATGGCGATGAATTCCTCCGCAGTCGGCTCCCGGCGTTGCGCCGGGGCCGTCATGTTGGAGTCGGCAGAGAGTGCAGACATTGCATGTGCTCCTTCCAAAAGGGCGAGGGATAGGTCAAAAATTTAAGCCCGACCCCGCCGCACCGGCTCACACCGCCTGAGGCAGAGGTCACATTTTTTGCTTGATGTGTAAGTTACAGAGGATTATGTGCAACGTTGTAGCTGTCGCTAAAAATTCATCCTTTGCAAGAATTAACTACCCCCATACCCACCCTCAACATGGATATTTACAGCTTGCAAAACTACCCCCAACTTGCATACAAGCGCCTTTTGCCAACTTTGCAAACCCCAATGTGTCACACGTCTCACTAGGAAAACCGCACACAAAAGGCCGCTGCCCCACCAGGGACAGCGGCCTCAACGTTCGCGGCCGGCGAGTGCGAACTAGCCTTCCGCACCCGGAAAGTCGCGCGGATCATTAAACATGCGCCCGAATCCCTCACGTCCGTCGAGGGAGTTCATGACGTCCATCTCCGCGCGCGTGAGCGTAAGCTCTGCCGCCGCGAAGTTCTCCGCCAGCCGCTCCTTGCGCGCGGACTTGGGGATAACCGAGATGCCCAGCTGTAGCAGGTACGCGAGCACCACCTGGCCCGTGGTCACCTCATACTTCGCAGCGATCGCCTTGATATCCGGATTAGTGAGCACCACACCGCGCGCGAGCGGCGACCACGCCTCGGTGATAATGCCGTGTTCGTCGTGGTACGCGCGCAGCTCCGGCTGTGTGAAGCCCGGGTGCAGCTCCACCTGGTTGAGCACCGGCACAATGCCGGATTCCTTGATGAGCGTATCGAGCGTCTCCTCGTAGAAGTTGGCCACGCCGATGGATGCAATCTGGCCCATGCCTTGCAGGCGCGCAATCGCATTGAACGTCTCCACGTACTTGCCACCCTGCGGCCACGGCCAGTGGATGAGGTAAAGGTCGATGTAGTCCAGCCCCAGCTTGTCCAGGGACTCATGGAAAGCCTGCGGCGCGAGATCCGCGCCGTGGTGATCGTGCCATACCTTCGTCGTCACAAAGATCTCATCGCGGGTGACGTCGCCGGCATCCATGGCCTGCTTCAAGGCCTTGCCCACGGCTTCCTCGTTCTTGTACAAGGTCGCGGTGTCGAACTTGCGGTAACCAATCTCGATGGCCTCGCGGATGGTGCGCACGCACTCGTCGTCGCGCAGCTTGTAGGTGCCCAAGCCCAGCTGGGGCATCTCACGGTCGTCATTAAAAGAAACGTTCTCTACAGTCATGTCCCCCATTGTGCCCTACCGCGGCCTGCCGCCGCCGCGTTTCTCACACTAGGCAGGGACAAGAGCTCGAAACGTGAATGAGTCACGGGAAAATTTCAAGAAATCGACCAACTCATTCACACTAGGAACCCCAGAGATCGCGAAAGCCCCCGAGCCCGCCGTAAAGACAGACCCGAGGGCGCCACGAAATGAGGCCGTGTGGCTTAGGCCGCGCGAATGAGGTCGATGATGAAGACCAGGGTGCGGCCGGAGAGCGGGTGTCCGCCGCCCACGGGGCCATAAGCCTTCTCCGGCGGGATGGTGAGCTGGCGGCGGCCGCCCACCTTCATGCCCGGAATACCTTCCTGCCAACCGGCGATGAGGCCGGTGAGCGGGAACTCGATGGATTGTCCGCGGTCCCAAGAAGAATCGAATTCCTGGTTCGTCTCATAATCGGCGCCCACGTAGTGGACCTCCACGACGCCGCCCGGCTGCGCCTCGGCGCCGTCGCCGACCACGATGTCCTCGATGACGAGTTCCGTCGGGGCCGGGCCGGTCTGGGCTTCGATCAGTGGCTTTTCCATGGGATGCACCTCTCCTTGGAGCGAATTGTTAAGCGAGATTTAGCGGTAGCGCTGCGGCCGCACAGTGGACTACAACAGCTATGAGAAAACCGCACTAGCAGCCCATTATACGGGACACCGTGCGGTTTCTCGCTATTTATGCAGCGAAGGCGCCACAAAAAATTAGGGATTACTTACGCTCCGAGCGCGGGGTGAAGGCGCGGAGGGACTCACCGGTGTAGATCTGGCGCGGGCGGTTGATCTTCGTGTTGAGCTCCAGCTGCTCGCGGTACTGAGCGATCCAGCCCGGCAGACGGCCGATGGCGAAGAGCACGGTGAAGAAGTCCGTGGGGAAGCCCATGGCGCGGTAGATAAGGCCGGTGTAGAAGTCGACGTTCGGGTACAGCTTGCGGGAGACGAAGTAGTCGTCCGAGAGTGCAATCTGCTCGAGTTCCATGGCCAGGTCGAGCATCGGGTCGCCGCCGAGATGCTCGAGGATCTCATGTGCGGTCTCCTTGACGATGGCCGCGCGCGGGTCGTAGTTCTTGTAGACGCGGTGGCCGAAGCCCATGAGGCGAACGCCCTTTTCCTTATTCTTCACGCGGTTCATGAAGTCGGTTGCGTCGCCGCCGTTGTTCTTCTGGATGTCCTCGAGCATCTCCAGGACGGCCTGGTTGGCGCCACCGTGCAGCGGGCCGGACAGGGCGTTGATGCCACCAGCGATGGAGACGAACATGTTGGCCTGGGCGGAACCAATCATGCGGACCGTGGAGGTAGAGCAGTTCTGCTCGTGGTCTGCGTGGAGGATAAGCAGCTTGTCCAGAGCCTTGGAGACGACCGGGTCAACCTCGTAGTCCTCGGTCGGGTAACCGAACATCATGCGCAGGAAGTTCTCGCGTGCGTTGAGGTTGTTATCCGGGTACATGTAGGGCTTACCTTCCGAGGCACGGTAAGCGTAAGCCGCGAGCATCGGCACCTTGGCGAGCAGGCGGACGGTCGCCTTGTCGAGCTGCTCCGGGTCCAGCGGGTTGAGCTGGTCCTGGTAGTAGGTGGAGAGAATGTTCACGGAGGAGGCGAGCACAGCCATCGGGTGCGCGTCGCGCGGGAAGATGGAGAACTGCGCCTTGAAGTCCTCATCGAGGAGGGTGTGGTGGCGGATCTCAGTGTTGAACTTGGTGTGCTGCTCCTGGTTCGGCAGTTCGCCGTTGATGAGCAGGTAGGACACCTCGTTGAAGGTGGCGTTCTGCGCCAGGTCAGCAATGTCGTAGCCACGGTAACGGAGGATGCCCTCTTCGCCGTTGATGAAGGTAATCTTCGACTCGGTGGAGCCGGTGGCGGCGTACCCCGGGTCGAACGTGACGAGACCGGTCTCGTTACGCAGCTTGGCGATGTCAAAGCCGGAGTCGCCTTCGGTGGACTGCTTGATGTCCATCTCGTACTCGCCACCCGGGTAGTGGAGAACAACCTTGTTATTGTCGGTAGCCACGTTGGTTCCTTTCTTTGTTAAACCAGTGAATAAAGCATGTGCCATCGCTGGAGGCACCTCATAAGGCTCTCGCAGTGCGCGCTTTAAGGATCACTTTACTAGTAAACAGTACGCGCATTTCGGTTTTGCCAACTCCCCACCCTACCAGGAAATGTGACCACTACTACAACCTGCGGTCGGGGTGAATTAGTCCCCTTTTTCTAGTAAGCAACCGAAAACCCGTGAGTGGTGGCTATTATAACCGCATGAGCAACCCCAGCATTCAGATTCCTGCAGAGTTTGTCCCGTCCGATGGCCGCTTTGGTTGCGGTCCGTCCAAGGTTCGTCCGTCCCAGATCGAGGCCATCGCCAACCACGGCATCGACATCATCGGCACTTCCCACCGCAAGCCCGCTGTTAAGGACGTCGTCGGCCGCGTCCGTGACGGCCTGTCTGAATTCTTCTCTCTGCCCGACGGTTACGAGATCATCCTCTCCCTGGGCGGCGCCACCGCCTTCTGGGATGCCGCCACCTTCGGCCTTATCGAAAAGAAGTCCTCGCACCTTACATTCGGTGAGTTCTCCGGCAAGTTCGCCAAGGCCTCCAAGCAGGCTCCGTGGCTCGACGAGCCGAACATCACGGATGCCCCCGTCGGCACCGCCCCCTCCTCCGCGGATCTCAACCTCGAGGGCGCAGACGTCGTCGCGTGGGCACACAACGAGACCTCCACGGGTGCCATGACTCAGATCAAGCGCCCCAACTCGGACGCCCTCGTTGCTATCGACGCGACCTCCGGCGCCGGCGGCCTGCCTGTCGACATGAAGGAAGCTGACGTCTACTACTTCTCCCCGCAGAAGTGCTTCGCCTCGGACGGCGGCCTGTGGCTCGCTGCCATGAGCCCGGCGGCTCTGGAGCGCATCGAGAAGATCAACGTCTCGGACCGCTTCATCCCGGCCTTCCTCAACCTGCAGACCGCCGTAGACAACTCGCGTAAGAACCAGACCTACAACACGCCGGCCGTCGCTACCCTGCTCATGCTCGCCGACCAGGTCGAGTGGATGAACGCCAACGGCAAGCTCGAGGGCATGGTCAAACGCACCACCGCCAACTCGGATGTCCTCTACAACTGGGCCGAGGCCCGCGAGGGTGTTACCCCGTTCGTCGCCGAAAAGGACGCACGCTCCCTCGTCGTCGGCACCATCGACTTCGATGACTCCATCGACGCCGCCGCTCTTGCCGCTGCCCTGCGCGCCAACGGCATCCTAGACACGGAGCCCTACCGCAAGCTCGGCCGCAACCAGCTGCGCATCGGCATGTTCCCCGCCATCGAGACCGAGGACGTCGAAAAGCTCACGAAGGCTATCGATTACGTGCTCGATTCGGGCGCGGCAGCCGCCAAGTAGCTCCTTTCCTGCGATATGGTGGACACCACAGTCCGCCATCGCGACAGGAATTAAAGGAGAGCGATCATGCGCGAATTATTCGTGGTCGACAACGAGTCGACCGAGACCTCTTTGGTGCTGCGCACCGAAGACGGAGAGGAATTCTTCCTCGATCTCGGCGCCCTCGCCCCGGATATTCGCGCCCAGCTTGCCGCCCAGCCTGACGATGCCCCCTCTACCGCACCGGAGCCCCAGGCTCCGGCCGAGCAGGATGTGCCGGAGGCACCGGCGGCATCGGAAGCACCCGCAGCACCTGCTCCTGCCCCGCGGCTGACGGCCGTCGGCTCCGCGCCGCGCCGTCCCACCACCGAGAAGCTGAGCATGCGCCCGCCGGAGATTCAGCACCGCATCCGCGCTGGCGCCACCGTCGCCGAACTTGCCGAGGAAATGGGCGTCGCCGAATCCCGCGTCGAGCCCTTCGCACACCCCGTGCTCATGGAGCGCTCGCGCATCGCGGAGCTCGCCAAACAGGCCCACCCGGTCCGCGAGGACGGCCCAGCCAAGCTCACCATCTACGAGGTCCTCGCCACCGCCTTCGCCGCCCGCGGCCACTCACTTTCTGACGCCGCGTGGGACGCCTACCGCGAGAAGGGCCAGCCCTGGACCGTCCGCGTCACGTGGAAGACGGGCCTGAGCGAAAACGAGGCCGAGTGGACCTTGCGTGAGTCCTCCGGCTCCGCGTCCACCCTCGTCGCCCGCAACACCGTGGCCGCTGACCTCACTGACCCGGACTTCGTCCAGCCGGTACGCTCGCTCACCTCCGTCGGCCGCGGTTCCCGCCGTGTCGAGGCACTCGACGCCCGCGAGGACGAGGACTTCGATCCGTATTCCTACGGCGAGCAGGACGAACTGGACGCGCTGCGCCACTCCCGCCGCGCCGACGCCTCCGAGGAGGACGAGACCGTGGTCGAGGTCACCGACGTCACGGACCTCACCGCTCCTACCATCGCGCCCGTGGGCACCCCGCACGACTCCGAGGATGCGGAGCCCTCTGAGGAAAAAGCCAACGCAGCGTCCGAGTCCAACGACAAGGACGAGGAGTTTCTCCAGCATCCGTCGCCCGCGCCCAAGCCGTCCAAGCGCCGTCGTCGCGCCTCGACGCCGAACTGGGAAGACGTCCTCCTCGGCGTGCGCGGCAACACGAAGCGTCCCCGCGACTAACCTCCCAGTCCAGCTCTAGACGTTCACTCAAGAAAGATTCCCTCTCATGAACATCTCACGCGCAGTCCTTACTCTCTGGTACGTCACCGTGGGCGACAGCTCCGAGCCCGCCGCTGACATCGCGAAGGTCCTCAACGCCGATCCCAAGGCGGACCGCGGCTTCGGGCGCAAGTACTTGAGCCAGCTCAATCCGGCGTTCCCCGTGACGCCCATTGGCCAGTTCCCGCTCGGCCGCTCCGCGCAGGCTGACGTGGGCGAGTTCTACATCGGCGGCTACCCCGGCGTGACCGTGGTCCAGACCGTCATCATGGACGACGCCCTCACGCTCTCCAAGCTCTCCCCGCTCCTGCTGCGCGCCATCAACGCCAAGCACATCTTCGCCTTCGCGTCCAACGAGGAGGAGGGCTACGCCGGCATGGCACACTGGGAGAACTACGAGCTCAAGCGCTCCCTGTGCTCGACGCGCACCGAGTTCATCGAGGACATCGGCCTGCCCGAGCCTTACGAAGGCCCCTACTGGGCCGGCGAGCACCGCCCCTCCACCTTCGGTGCCATCACGCTGCCCTTCGTCCCCCAGGAGCTCATGCAGGAAGCCGAGCGCACCTGGCTCGGCGTGGAAATCGGCGAGAACGGTCCCAACCTCGACGTCGTGGGCTACGCCATCGACGGCCGCCCCGAGCCCAAGGTCGACCCGGCCCCCGCACCTAAGTCCACCTCCGAGCTCGTCGAGACCTCCGCCGCGAAGCTGGGCGTCGGCCCCGCCAACGGCGCTTACGACGACTACGCAGACCCCGAGGCCGAGCCCGAGTCCACCATCGCCGAGTCCGCCCAGCGCACCGCGCACGACCTCGCGGACCTCGGCCGCACCATTGCCTCGCGCGTCGTCACGTTCTTCAAGAACCGCCGCCGCTAGCCCCTCCGCGCGCGCTGAAAATTGACACAAAAGTCCCTTCAGGACATATAAGCCCCTTCCCGAGCGCCCACACGGTGCCTTATATGTCCTGAACGTAGATCCAGCCGCGGCGAATTGCACTTCAGCCGTCCGCGCACGCCGACAATCGACGCAAAAATCCCTTCAGGACATATAAACCCCTTCCCGAGCGCCCACACGGTGCCCTATATGTCCTGAACGTAGATCCAGCCGCGGCCAATCACACTCCAAGCCGACTGTGCCCTCCGCGTGAGCCGAAAATCGGCACATCTCGGCCTGAAGCGTAACAATGCCGCCAGGACTGGGGAGCGCGGGGCTAGAAGTCGAGCAGCGAGCGCTGGCGCTCGTAGAACGCAATCGCCGCGGACGTCGCCACGTTCAAGGAATCGGTTCCCGGGGCCATCGGAATGCGTGCGCGGACGTCCGTGGCCTTCATCGCGTGTTCGGTAAGGCCGGGGCCTTCGGCGCCCACGAGGAGCGCGACCTTCTCGGCGCCCTTGAGAGCTTGGGCCAGGTGGACCGCGTCCTCGCTGGGGGTTAAGGAGACGAGACGGAAGCCGGCATCGGAAAGCTTGGCCAGCTTATGTTGCCAATTGGTGTAGCCGCCCTCGAAGCGGGCCCACGGCAGGCGCAGGACGTGGCCCATGGACACGCGGACGCTGCGTCGGTAGAGCGGGTCCGCGGTGCCGGAGCCCAGCAGCACGCCGTCGACATCCATACCCGCGGCGTTGCGGAAGATGCCGCCGATATTCTCGTGGTCGCCCACGCCTTCCATGACGACGAGCGTCTGTGCACCCTCGATGACCTCGTCGACCGACCAGGCGTCCAGGCGGTCCGCGGACGCGAGCAGGCCGCGGTGCATGTCAAAGCCGGCGACCTCAGTGAGCATGTCGCGGGTGACCTCGTAGATGGGCACGTCGTCGGGCACCTCGTGCTGCGACAGGTAGGTGTCGATCTTCGCCTTGAAGCCCACAATGCAGCGGGTGGGGTACGCGGAGGCGAGCAGGCGCTCGACGATGATGGGGCCCTCGCCAATGACAAGACCCTCGCCGTGGGCGTCGGACTTTTTCAAGTTCCGAACGTCATCCAGGCGAGGGTCGTTGACGTCTTCAATTACGTAGCGCATGTACCCGACACTACCGTGTCGGGAATGCAGCGAACTAAACGATAACGGAGGAAATCGGTCCCATGCCGAAATAGACCACGAACATCGCGGCCACGAGCCACATGATCCAGTGGACCTGCTTGGCCTTGCCTGCGAAGACAGCCATGGCAGCGAAGGCGATGAAGCCCACGCCAATGCCGTTGGCGATGGAGTAAGTAAACGGCATGACCACGATGGTGAGGAACGCCGGGATGGCGACCTCCATCTTGTGCCACTCGATCTCGGTGATCTGGGAGGCCATGAGCACGCCCACGATGACGAGGACCGGTGCGGCGGCCTCGATCGGGACGATCTCATAGAGCGGGGTCAAGAACATGGCGAGCAGGAAGAGCACACCCGTCGTGATGTTGGCCAGGCCGGTGCGGGCGCCATCGGCGATGCCCGCAGAAGAGTCTGCAAAGACGGTGTTGGAGGAGGCGGAGCCCAGGCCGCCGGCCACGGCGCCGAAGCCCTCGACGACCAGGGCCTTCTTCATGTCCGGCAGAACGCCGTCCTCGTCGACGAGGTCGCCCTGCTTGCCCAGGCCCGTCATGGTGCCCATGGCGTCGAAGAAGTTGGTGAGCAGCAGCGTGAAGATGAGTAGCACGGTGGCGACGACGCCCAGCTTGGTGAACGCGCCGAAGAGGCTCACCTCACCCACGATGGAGAGATCCGGCATGCCGCCGAGCGACGACGGGGCGCCCGGGGTGGCCATGCCCCAGTCCTCGTTGGGGAAGAGAGCCTGCAGGATGATCGCGATGACGGTCGTGATGACAATCGCCAGGAACAGGCCGCCCGGGACGTTGCGGATGACGCAGAAGGCGCAGATGAGCAGGCCTATAACGAAGACGAAGGCCGGCCAGGTCGCAATGGAGCCGTTGATACCCAGGCCAACCGGCACGGTGGTGTGCGCGGCGTCCGGCACGCGGGTGACAAACCCGCCGTCCACGAAGCCGATGATGGCGATGAACATACCAATACCGACGCCCATCGCGGCCTTCATGGAGTGCGGGATGGCCTCAAAGACGGCGGTGCGGAAGCCGGAGACGGCCAACAGCACGATGATGCTGCCCTCGATGACCACGAGACCCATGGCCTCCTGCCAGGACAGGCCCTTGGTGGCGACCATCGTGACCGCAACAAAGGTGTTCATACCCAGGCCCGCCGCCATGGCGAATGGGTAGCGGGCGATAGCGCCGAAGGCGATGGTCATAATGCCGGCGATAAGCGCCGTGGCGGCCGCGACCTGCGGGATGCCGAGCGCGTGGCCGTTGACGTCGGGTGTGGTGCCCAAGATGAGCGGGTTGAGCAGGATGATGTACGCCATCGCGAAGAACGAGACCGTTCCCGCGCGGACTTCGGTTCCTACAGTGGAACCGCGTTCAGAGATATGGAAATACCGATCGAGAGCAGTCTTCACGATCAAGAGCCCCTTTACCTAGTGCCAGGAGGATTGAGTTTTACCTGCAAAGATTCCCCCACCACAGGCAAAAACGCAAAACTGGACTAGATCAGAAGATGGGCTTTTCGTCGTCGAAGGCGCGGCCGGGCTCGTTGTCGGTCTCTGTGACCGTGGTATTTGAGTGCGCGCCGCAGCCATACGTGGCGTGGACCACGCGGCCATCGGCGGAATATGCGTTTGCACACACTCCGAAGTTGGGCATGAACGGAACCATGAAAGCGCACGTCTTGCACTGCAGCGGGGCCGCAGCCGCCATGGCGGAATTCGGGCCGAACTCGCCGGTGCGCCAACGTGTGCGGGCGTCCTGGACGGCGGCTTCGGTGAGGTTGCCAAAGTCGTCGAGACGGTCATCGTCAGGCACCGGCATGAGGTCACCCGGGCCGAGGTCGCCGGGACGCACGCGCTCGGCATAGGGCACCCACTCGGGTGCCTGGAGGGCGTCGCCGCCGGGCACGAGCGCGACCTCGTTGACGGTCACGTCCTCCGAGCCCGCCGCGCACGCGAGCACCGCCTGCCACTCCCAGCCCGGGTAGCCAGGCATGTCGGCCTCAAAGCGGTGCGTCGCGACGTTGCGCGTGAGCCCGGCGACGCCAATATGCTTGCCGATGCCCCCTTCGCCCAGCTCGGCAACGGCCTCCCGCGCCACCTCCACAGCGCGCGCGCCGAGGAGCGGGTTGCGGTGGGTGGACTCTCTCTTTTTGCTTGACACGCTTCCTATTATGGGCCATCCGCGCCGTGGTAGCGTCCTTAGGTATGCTTCGCTCTCTCACAGCTCGGTTTTCCTCTTCCCCTGCGGCCACTCCGCGGTCGCAGGTGGCCGCCGGGGTCGCCGCGCTCATCGTGCCCGCCGCGCTCCTCGCCGCGTGCGGCACTGATGGTTCCTCCTCCCCCACCTCCGCCGCCCCGGCCGAGGTGGAGAAACTCACCGCGGTCGTCCACGAGACGCTGCCTTTTGATGCGACGTCGTTTACGCAGGGCCTCGAGGCCACCGAGGACGGCGAGCTGTGGGTAGGCACCGGCCAGTACGGCGAGTCCCGCCTCTACCGCTTTGATCCGGTCACGGGCGACGAGCGCGCGTCGGTCGACCTGGACCCGCGGCTCTTCGGCGAGGGCATTACCCAGTTTGAGGATTCCATCTGGCAGCTCACGTGGAAGGCCGGCGAGGCCATCCGCTACAACGCGGCGACGCTGAAAGAAACCGGCCGCGCCCACTACGAGGGCGAAGGCGGGGGTCTGTGCGCGCTCGACAACGAACTCATCATGTCGGACGGCACAGCGGAACTGCGCCACCTCGACCCGGATAACTTCGAGGAGCGCTCGCGCGTCACGGTCACGCGGGACGGCGCACCGGTCAACGAGATTAACGAGCTCGAGTGCGTCGACGGCCACGTCTATGCCAACGTGTGGTTTAGCACGGACATCCTGCGTATCGACCCGGCCACCGGCGAGGTCACCGGCGTCATCGACGCGTCGGGCGTGAAGAATAACGCGGCGGACGATCCCAATAACGTGCTCAACGGCATCGCGCACATCAAGGGCACGGACCAGTTCTACGTCACGGGCAAGCGCTGGCCGGATCTGTACCGAGTGAGCTTCGAGCCCGCTGCGTCCGACACGTAGTGTCCGTCGAGTAGTATTTTGCACCATGGCAACGCGCAAAGAGGCTAAGAAGAAATCCCTCCTCCAATTACTGGCGGTCATCATCGCCGTCGTCGTGATCGTCGTGGCGGTCGTACTCTTCCAGAACTGGCGCAGCAATAAGCCAGGGGCGCAACCGCAGGATATTAAGGTCACCGCATCCGTCGGCGATGAATCCATGGAGGTCGCCCCGTACATGGTGTGCGAGCCCGGCGCGGACTGCCCCGAGGGCGAGGTGCCCAACCTCGTCGTCGGCGAGAATGACACCTTGAAGATCGAGGTGCCGGACGATATCGCGTCCAACCAGTGGCAGCTGCTCACCATCTACGACGACCCGGCGGCCAACGATGAGCAGCTCCACGGCGCCGGCGAGACGACGGTGGTGGAAGTTCCGGGCTCGGTGGAGGGGGCATCGGAAGGCAAGAAGGCGCACCTGGCCGTCGTGGAGATTTCTGCGGTGCTGCTGGGCACCAATGAGGGCGGCGAGGAAACGCCGTATACGGCTGTATGGTCCCTGTCTACTCTTGCCCCGGATGAGCTCGCGGCGGCAACGGCGACGTCTTCTGCCCCGGCTGAATAATCTTCTCCCCAATAACAAACGCGCGTCACTGTGGTCTCACGGTGACGCGCGGTGCGTTTTTATGAATCAAGCTCCTTGGCGATGGCGCGCAGGATGGCGGCGACATCGCGTCCGGTCTTGCGGTCCGGGTAGTGCCCTGCGGTGAGCGAAGGCTGCACCTGGGACTCGAGGACCGTCATGACGTCTGCAATCATGGAGCCCAATTCCTCGGGCTTGCGGGACGGGGTGCGGCGACGCGGCTTGTCGAGCACGTTCACGCGCAGCGCCTGCGGGCCGCGGCGGCCGGCCGCGAAGTCGAACTCGATGCGCTGGCCTTGCACCAGCTCCTCAACGCCCTCCGGGAGTACGGAACGTCCAACGAAGACGTCCTCGCTGCCGGGATTGGAGACAAAGCCAAAGCCCTTCTCCGCGTCGTACCACTTCACTTTGCCGATAGGCACGAGGCTCACCACTTTCTTGTGTCTTAGGGATAAAAGAGTATTCAGGGGAAGATATCATTTTACTACGCGCCCGCCGGTTGCGAAATCACATCACAATCGTGGCGCGGCGACCCGTGTGGCGCGTCTCACAAAATCGATTGTAACGTTTCTCAAAATCCGTTCACCTGGGATCTTTCATTAGGCGACCGACTCCGGCGGGCAGCCATAGTCACGAAAAGGTCAAAGAACGTGACACTTTCGTTATAAACCGGTACCGTGTCCCCCAAGCGCTTAAGTCGGAGCACCACGGCTCACGGCCGGCAACCACCCGCTTATCAATCCAAACGGTTGCAGCCTGACCCAGCCCGACACTTTTGACCGACGCGCATTCAGTACTTATAGCGGGAAGAGAGAGGAACACTCAATCATGGGACGTCATTCCGCTAAGAAGCACACGGCCGCTAAGTTCGCCGCCACCACCGTCGCCTTCGGCGCCGCTGCCACCCTCATGGCCCCGACCGCCTCCGCGGCCCCGGATTCTGACTGGGACCGCCTCGCACAGTGCGAGTCCGGCGGCAACTGGGCCATCAACACCGGCAACGGCTACCACGGCGGCCTGCAGTTCTCCGCTTCCACCTGGCAGGCCTACGGCGGCGGCGAGTTCGCCCCGACCGCCAACCAGGCCACCCGTGAGCAGCAGATTGCTGTCGCCGAGCGCACCCTCGCCGCACAGGGCTGGGGCGCATGGCCGGCCTGCTCCGCGTCCCTGGGCCTGAACTCCGCCCCGACGCCGCGCAATCTCGATGCCACCCCGGCTCCGGCTCCGGCCCCCGCCGCTCAGCCTGAGGCTGCTGCCCCGGCCGCTCCGGCACAGGCTTCCTCCGAGTCCGATGACCTCGCCGTGGACAACCTCTACGCGCTGATCACGGACACCGCCACTAAGTACGGCTACCAGCTGCCCGCCAACTTCAAGGAGCAGTACAAGGCCAACCGCGAGTCCCTCAACAACCTCTACGCGGCCAACCGCAACTCGGTCGACCCGATTGCCGCTGTCATCGCTTCCCTGTAAGCACCGATAGCGTTCAGCCCACGCGCTCCCCTGCGGAGCGGCGTGGGCTTTCGTGGTTTTGGGGTCGCGTAGCCACGAACAAAAGTCGCCACAGTCTGCGCCCAGTGAGGCTCTGCAGCCACGAAGTGAGGCAGATTCTGCTCGCCTGCTCCACCCGAAAACGACGAAAGGCACCCCGAAGGGTGCCATGCGTGCGCCGAAACCTTAGCGGTTGATGCGCGTGTACGGGTGAACGTAGTTCAGCTTCTCAGCCGGGAGAGGCAGAACAGTGTCGTCACCGTACGGGCTCGAAGCGCCGGCAAACGGAGCGGAAATTTCGGTAATTGCGTGCTCGCGGGCGTCGTTCTTCGGCCAAGCCGGGGACACGTGGCCCTTCTTCTCTACATTCGACATGCCCTATATTCTGCCAAACCTGCGCGGAAAACGTAACTTAATCGGGGTTAGACTTGTCACCCGATATGGTTTCTTCTCACACGCCGGCCACCCCAGCCACTGATTTCCGCTCCTGGCTGGGCAAACGCAGCGACGATGAACTCGCGCGCATCCTCACTCACCGCCCCGATGCCACGCATCCGCTACCCCCAGGCATTGCCCCGCTCGCCACGCGCCTGCTCCTGCGCACCTCCCTCGCCCGCGCGCTCGCCACGTGCACCGCAGCAGAACTGGCCATACTGGAACGACTCGTGGCTGCCGGTGCAGAATTCGAACCCGTGGAGTTCGCTCCTTCAGGCACCGCCGCGGTCATCGACGCGTTGAAAGACAAAGCCCTCGTCTTTAACACCGACGACTCCCGCGTCATGGTCCCCCGCGAGGTCATGGCGGCACTTCCCGCAGACTGGTCGCTGCTCGAACAGCACACCGTGGACCCGGCGGATATCGAGAAACTCGACAATGAACAACGCCGCGTGCTGGAGACCCTCGCGCCCACGGGCCTGGGCACCACGCGCGACGCTGCCCCAGACGCGGACCCGGCGCGCCCCATCCCCCGGCTTATCGCGGCGGGGCTCCTCCAGCGCGTCGACGCGCGGACCGTCCGCCTGCCGCGGGCCACGCGCCTCGCGCTCCGAGGCCAAGCGCCGCTCAACATCCCGCTGGAGCCGTCCGGCCGCCAAGGTGGGCCGGTACAGGACCAGAAGACTAACGAAGCCGGCGCCGCCGCGGGCCTCGACGTCGTGCGTCTCATGGGCCGTCTCATCGACATCCTGGGACAAGAGCCGGTCGAGCTGCTCAAGGACAAGACGGTGGGCGTCCGACCCCTCGCACACCTGGCCAGGAAACTCGACACGGACTACGTCAAGGAACTCATCGCGCTAGGCTTCCACGCGCGCCTCCTCGGCCGCGGAGAACCGAAGGGCGGTCCGGAGGGCAACTTCCTGGCTCCCACGCAGGCGGCACAAGAATGGGCCGACGCCCCACTCCCCGACCGCCTCCAGGTCCTCCTCGACGCGTGGGAGACCTCCCCGTGGGCCGCGTGGGAGTCGCAGCGCGGCCTCGACCAGGAGACCGCTCACGACTATCTGCCGCGCCACCGGGCGAGAATCCTCGACGTCTACAGGAACAGCAGCCAACCGCTCAACCTCGAAGAGTTCTGGGAAGACCTCCGCTTTGCCAGTCCTCTCTTCGCCGCGCACACGCAACCGGCCACCATCGAGCGCCTCCACGCCGAGGCCCAGTGGCTGGGCGTTACCGCCCGCGGCGCCCTCGTCCAGGAGCGCCCCGTGCCCGAGGCCGTCGAGCAATTCATCATGCAGGCTGACATGACGGTGCTCACCCCGGGCCCGCTCGTCACGGAGCTGCTGCGCACGCTGGAGAATCTCGCGGATCTCGAGTCACCGGGCCTGGCCAGCGTCTACCGCATCTCCACCGAGTCGCTGCGCCGCGGCATGGACTCCGGTATGACGGCCCAGGAGATCAAGGACTTCCTCCAGGCCCATGCCCTCGGCGAGGTCCCTCAGGCCGTGGAATTCCTCATCGACGACGTCGCCCGCCGGCACGGCACACTGCGCTCCGGCACGGCGCTCGCTTACGTCCGCTGCGAGGACGAGGCCCTGCTCGCCCAAGCCGTCGCCGCCGTGGACTCCCTTAGGCTGCTTGCGCCCACCGTCGCCATCTCCCAGCAACGCTTAGGCATCGTCCTCGAAGAGCTACGAAGCAACGGTTTCGCCCCCGCCGCCGAAGACGAGCATGGCGCCTCCATCGCTGTCCACCCCGAGCCAGCGCTCCTGCCCACGCCTCGCGCGCACGCGCCCCGCCGCGAGGAGCCCGATGTCGCGCGTGCCGTCGCCGCCATCCGCACCGCCGAGCCCAATCAAACTCCAGAAGGACCGGACATCGGACTCATCGAGGCAGCCGCCCGCGGCTCCCGACTCATCGTTGTGGGCTACGCGGACCGCAACGGCCGCCCGCGCGAGGTCACCGTCACCCCGCTCACCGTCGCCGGCGGCCAGGTCGACGCCCTCGACCGCGACGGCCACCCCGTCCGCTTCCCCCTCCACCGGATTATGAGTGCGCGGCTTAAGGACTAAACTGGGCCGAATGAATGGCCCGCTTATCGTCCAGTCGGATAAGACCGTCCTCCTTGAGGTCGACCACGAGCTTGCCGATGCCGCCCGCGCCGCCCTGGCCCCCTTCGCCGAGCTCGAGCGCGCCCCGGAGCATATCCATACCTACCGCATCACCCCGCTCGCGCTGTGGAACGCCCGCGCCGCCGGCTTCGACGCGGAGCAAGTCGTCGACGTCCTCGAGACGTATTCGCGCTTCCCCGTCCCGCAGGCGCTGCTCATCGACGTCGCGGAGACAATGTCGCGCTACGGCCGCGTGCGCCTCCAGGCCCACCCGGCCCACGGACTCATCCTCGAATCCGATGAGCCTGCCATCCTCGTCGCGCTCGAACGTCACAAGAAGGTCGGCGGCATGCTCGGCGCGCGCATCGACGGCAACACCATCGCCGTCCCGCCCTCAGAGCGCGGCCGCCTCAAGCAGGAGCTGCTCAAGGTCGGCTGGCCCGCAGAGGACCTCGCCGGCTACGTCGACGGCGAGTCCCACCCCATCGCGCTCACCGAGGATGACTGGCACCTGCGTGACTACCAGCAGTACGCCGCGGACTCCTTCTGGGCCGGCGGCTCCGGCGTCGTCGTGCTGCCCTGCGGCGCCGGCAAGACCGTCGTGGGCGCGGCCGCCATGTCCAAGGCCCAGGCCACCACGCTCATCCTCGTCACTAACACCGTCGCCGGCCGGCAATGGCGCGATGAGCTGCTCAAGCGCACCACGCTTACCGAGAATGAAATCGGCGAATACTCCGGCGAGAAGAAGGAAATAAAACCCGTCACCATCGCCACCTACCAGGTCGTCACCCGCAAGACGAAGGGCGAATACCGCGCGCTCGAGCTCTTCGACTCCCGCGACTGGGGCCTTATCATCTACGACGAGGTCCATCTCCTGCCCGCACCCGTGTTCCGCATGACCTCGGATCTCCAGTCTCGCCGTCGCCTCGGGCTTACCGCCACTCTCGTCCGCGAGGACGGCGCCGAGGGCGACGTCTTCTCCCTCATCGGCCCCAAGCGCTACGACGCGCCTTGGAAGGAGCTCGAACAGCAGGGCTTTATCGCCACCGCCGACTGCGTCGAGGTTCGCGTCGACCTCCGCCCCGAGGAACGCATGCTCTACGCCACCGCCCAGCCGCGCGACCGCTACCGCATCGCCGCTTCCGCCGAAGCCAAGGACCATGTCGTCGAAACCTTGCTCAAGCAGCACGAAGGCCAGCAAGCCCTCATCATCGGCGGCTACCTCGAGCAGCTCGAGGGCATCGGAAAGCGCATAGGCGCACCCGTCATTCATGGAAAGACCTCCAATGCCAAGCGCGAGAAACTCTTCCAGCAATTCCGCGACGGCGAGATCCACACCCTCGTTGTCTCCAAGGTCGCCAACTTCTCGATCGACCTTCCCGAGGCCGCCCTGGCCATCCAGGTCTCCGGCACCTTCGGCTCCCGCCAGGAGGAGGCCCAGCGGCTGGGCCGCCTGCTGCGGCCTAAGTCGGACGGGCGCGAGGCGCACTTCTACACGCTGGTCACCCGCGATACCCTCGACGCCGAATACGCCGTCCACCGCCAACGCTTCCTCGCGGAGCAGGGTTACGCGTACCGGCTCGTGGACGCACTAGACTTGGAGGAACTATGAAGATCTTCAAATTCGACGTCGACGAGGCGTTCGCCAAGAAAAACAACGAACTTCTCCGCGACTCCGTACGTCTACGCAATTCGGGTCTCGTCATGGGCCTCGTGCTCATCCTCGCCGGCATCGCCGTCTACGTCCTCGTAGACGCCATCTGGTCCATCACCATCGGCATCGGCCTAGCGCTCTTCGGCATCATGATGGCCATCGTCGGCGTCGTCGCCTCCCGCAAGGTCGGCACCGCCCAGGAGCTCTACAACGCGTATCCGCTCGCCCCCGCCGTCATCGCCGAGGTCAACGAGCGCGACATGGTCCTCATGGCTCTCGTCAACACCAACGTCGACCCGAACCTCCCACCGCGTTGGGGCGCAGCACTGCGCACCGTCACCACTATCCCGGGCCTGGCGAACCGCACCGTCGGCACGAAGATTCCCGTCGCCGCCGTCTCCGGCCACCGCGCCAGCAGCGACCAGGACCACTGGCAGCAGATCACCCCCATGCCCATCGCCTGGGGCACGCCTGACCAGGACATCGTCAAGATCGCGCGCACCTCCATCCCCGAGGAAGAGTGGCACCGCCTCGACCGCGCCCGCAAGCGCCTCACGGACGTCAAGGCCACCAAGTTCGATTTATTGGTGCTCTAATGACAGTCCAGCGCCTCCAGCAGTGTGGCGAGACCGTCTTCTCCACCATGACCGCCCTCGCCACCAAGCACAACGCAATTAACCTTGGCCAGGGCTTCCCAGACACCGACGGCCCCGCCCGCATGCTCGAGATCGCCCAGGAGCAGATCGCCACCGGCCATAACCAGTACGCGCCCCTGCGCGGTGTGCCCCAGCTTCTCGATGCCCTCTCCGCCCACTACGGCGTCCCCACCGACCACCTCGTGGTCACCGCCGGCGCCACGGAGGCCATCACGGCCACCGTCCTCGGCCTCGTCGAGCCCGGCCAAGAGGTCATTGTCCTCGAGCCCTACTACGACGCCTACGCCGCGGCCATCGCGCTTGCCGATGCCACCCGCGTCCCCGTCCCCCTCACCCCTACCGCCGGCACGTGGGACCTCGACGTAGACGCCGTGCGCGCCGCCGTGACGGACAAGACGGCGATGCTCATCATCAACTCTCCGCATAACCCGACGGGCTCCGTCTTCTCCCGCCCCGCACTCGACGCCCTTGCCGAGCTCTGCGTCGAGCACGACCTCCTTATCCTCGCTGATGAAGTCTACGAGGACCTCGTCTTCCACGGCTCCTTTACCTCCGTGCGCGACTTGCCGGGCATGGCCGAGCGCACCATCAAGATCTCGTCTGCCGCCAAGTCCTTCAACGCGACCGGCTGGAAGACCGGCTGGGCTATCGCGACTCCGGAGCTACTCGACGGCGTCATCAAGGCCAAGCAGTTCATGTCCTTCGTCTCCACGACGCCCTTCCAGCCCGCCGTCGCCCACGCCCTCACCCACGAGCAGCAGTGGCAGACCAACATGGTCACCGGCCTCGAAGAGTGCCGCGACATCCTCGCTGAAGGCCTGGCCTCGCTGGGATACGAAGTCTTCGCTACCCCTGGCACCTATTACCTGGTGGCCGACGTCCACGAAGACGCCATCGAATTCTGCACCCGCCTACCTGCCGAGCGCGGCGTCGCCGCCATCCCTTTGTCCCCTTTTACGGACAACCCCGAGCCGTGGAAGAACTTCGTGCGCTTCGCCTTCTGCAAGCGCCCCGAGGTCATCCGCGAGGCCGTTAAGCGTTTGACCGCTTAATCTTTTCCATTGCTTTGCCCTTCGCCAGCTCGTCAATGACCTTGTCGAGCTGGCGAATCAGTTTCATCAGCGGGTTTTCCAACTCCTGAATCTTCACGCCGCAGATGCTGCCCGTCACCAGTTCCCTGGCAGGGTTGAGCGCCGGCGCCTTCTCAAAGAACTCCCGCATGGTCGTGCCATCAGCACGCACCTCGTCAAGGCCGTCATCGTCGTAGCCCGTCATCCACTGGATGAGCTCACGCACCTCCGACTCCGTGCGCTCCTTCCGCTCGGCCTTCGCCACATAGGCGTCGTAGATGTCACCAAACGCGAACGAGTAAATCTTATGCTCTGCCATAGAGAATGAGCCTACACGCGACCATCTCTCCCAACAGAAAGTCTTCCGATGCGCACAGTCACACGCAACACCCTCGTCGCCGTCGCGGCAACCCTCGTGGTGACTGCCGTGGCCCTCCTCATCACCGTGCACGCCTTTAACCGTCTCGAGGTCTACTCCCTCACCTCCCAAGCGCACAGCCAGGACTACAAGCTCATCATTCACAACCCGGTGCTCTATACCTATAGCTTCCTGCCCGAGTAGCCTCTGCCGACCGCGACTTCACCGCTGCAGACCTTGTGTCACCGCCCCTATGTTTTGCCACTGTGTCGGTAAAAGGCCATTTAGTTCTGCGGCTTACGGCCCAGTTGCGAAAAAGCTTCGACGGTTGACAGTGGTTTTTCTTGTCCGCACAGTGTGGCCGGTTCCGACTGTCTGATTCGTCGGGCCAAGAAAAGACGTGCCGAAGCGCGCCCTCGTCGTCATGGGCGCTAGAACTTCAACGAAGGCCACCATCCTCAGGAGCCAGGCCGGTGCGACTTACCCGCTACGTGCGTTGAAGTGTGAATGAGTCGTC
>NZ_KQ961721.1:0-2322 GCF_001563605.1 Corynebacterium sp. CMW7794 | reverse complement strand
ACTAATCAATGCACTCTAAAACCGGAAGAGCCGTATTATGGTTCCGAGGCGCTCTTGGTGGCACAGGTCATGCAAAGGTGCTCGCTATGGGGGTTGACGTGGAGGCTGGTCAATGTGTGGCATAACACACAAACAGTGCAAGGTGTCTTACTTCGATTAGAGGCCCGTCAACGGGTGAGAAATAGTGAAACACAATGCATGTCCGCTGTTCGAGCTATGTTTTCGCGTTTCGTAAATTGCTTCTTTTCGCTATATGTATATCGCTGCCTCGCGTCCTCGTTCGGCTGCCGTGTGTGCTTCGTGGTTTCAATGTTAGTGCCTCCACTGTTGCGTGTAATGGGGTTTTCTCTTGAGCGGTGTGGTAGAACACTGCTAATCGACGGCTGTGAACCATTTTCGACCGTTATAACTATTTGATCAGGGGTGGAAACCATTTATCAACGGGGAGATTGGTCTTAGAGGGTAAAGGCCAGTGGAAGCCCGCATAGGCAGTGGGCGCCAATTCAGCTATAAGGCCTGGCGCAGGCAGTCGTCCATATCGAATCACGCGTAGGCGATCTGTGAGCTTCTTCTTCGCTAGTTTCAGTTCACGCCTGGCCGAGGCAAGCGCTCTATCGCCATGTGCGGTCTTAATCTGAGTAGTTAACTCCTCGAGGCGAGCATTGATGATCTTGAGGTCGCGTCCGAGCGCTGCGCGCTCAGCTTCATATTCTTCCTCAGGGGTTGCGCCATCATCGAGCCGGAGCTGTACGAGTTCGGGGGAGTCCCAGGGGGCTGGGCGTTGTGTGTTCATGTTTACCAGGCTACCAACATTCGAACCATTACAAAAGTGGTGCTATAGTCTTGTGTATGGTAAAGAGGCAACAAGCATCACGCGCACCACTACAGCCGGGCGAAGATACTGTTGAGCGAGTCCTGGACACGCTCTCACGAGGGCCGTTTGACGCGTTTGTCACCGTCAAGACTTGGGAAGGGCGCTCCAAACGCATTCACATCCGCGCGAAGACGAAAGGTGAATTTCGGACCAAGGCACGAGAAAAGATTGATGTTATCCTCAATACGTCAGCGAGTAGCTGGACGAAGGCGCAACGCCTTACGACCTTTATGGATGAGGTGAGTGAACCAGCGGTTAAAGCCGCGCGCCTGAGATTGAACACGAGAAAGCGCTATGAACTAGCCTTATCACAGCTACGCCGCCATCTTGATGGACTCACGATCGGCCACGCCGTGAGATTTAGGACTCTTGAAAAGGCGTTGCAGGACATAGGGACAGGCCATGGTGCCGAGTCCGCGCGACAAGCGCGCACGGTCTTAAGCAAGTACGTGTTAGACCAACTCATCCGTGAAGGGGTTATCGAACATAACCCACTGCGAGGCATATCAATAGATCTCGGGGACACTCGCAAGGGGAACAAGCCTAAACAATCGCATGCGCTTACGGATGCTCAGTATGACGCTGTTGTTGATCATCTTTTGGTGCGAGACACAGCAGGGCCTATACCGCCGGGAACGGATAGGCGGCACACATCTATTAGGAAGCATGAGTTAACGGTCGCTCTAACTATTCTCCAGGCCGGTACAGGATTGCGTATTAGTGAAGCGCTCGCGCTTACCCGTGAGGATGTAACTATCACGCAGAACTCACTGGCAATAACAGTTCAGGCGGAACGGTCAAAGACGCATAGGGGACGTACCGTGCCGATGCTGGACAAAAGATGCGAAAAGTTCTGGCGAGAGCGAATCGAAACAATTGGTCCCGGTGATCCGCTTATCCCGGCGCCGGGGGATGTGCACTTGCACTGGCGGACGGACAACGCCGTTAAGGCATGTGCGGCGCTCTATAAGGACATTGGCGTTCAACTGGAAGATGAGGTTGTTTCTTCTATGAGATCACACGCTTGGCGCACGGTACTCAACAACCGAGCAATTGCTCGCGGAGTTCCCGCCGAGATTCGCAGCGCATTCTTTGGTCACACTGAGGCCATGAACGCCCGAAACTACACGGACCTTACCGACGTTTCGGCCATGCAGTCGGCACTTGAAGGTGGTGCACTAGATGGTGCACTAGAGGGATGATTCTGGATGATTCTAAATGGTTCTAAATGATCGAAAATGCCTCTAAACAGCATGGTCAGAATCGAATAATGCCTGTTAGGCTCGAATGTAATCCGATAACCCAGAGGTCGTAGGTTCGAATCCTGCCCCCGCTACAAAGTTCTTAAGTCCCTCTCCTTCGGGAGAGGGACTTTTGATGTTTTCTGAACTTTCGGGCTAGGGGGGCTAGGGGCGGGTTAAGGGACAAAATGAGTGTCTAGGCCGGCG
>NZ_KQ961720.1:0-36593 GCF_001563605.1 Corynebacterium sp. CMW7794 | reverse complement strand
ACTAATCAATGCACTCTAAAACCGGAAGAGCCGTTTTAGGTTTCATTTCTATCCCTTTTACCTAGCTCCAACTTCAAGGTTGAATCCTATAGGGAGAGTTCGGCTGCCGAAGGCTCACGACCACCATCCGGGGAAATTTCGAACAAACTTCCAGTTGACTGCCAGCAAGTGAGGTACATTCGACAGCATGACTACCGGTGAGAATTCGAACGACATCCAGTGGCTCAAAGCCTACTTCATCCGAGGGGGCACGTCGAAGGGCGTCTTTTTTAATGCTGCGGATTTGCCGGCTGACCGAGCAGAACGTGACGCCCTCTTCTGCGCGATGATGGGCTCGCCGGATCCGAACGGGCGGCAGCTCGATGGCATGGGCGGCGGTATTTCGTCTCTGTCCAAGGTCATGATTGTGGACACGGCGAGCGACGATGAGCATGACCTCACGTATACTTTCGCCCAGGTCGCCGTCGATACTACGTCGGTGGATTATTCGGCAAACTGCGGTAATCTCTCCTCCGCTATTGCGCCGTTCGCGCTCGAGGCAGGCCTCCTGACGTTGCCCGATGGCGAGCATGCCGTTCGATTGTTCAATACGAATACCTCGAAGACGGTCATCGCCCGGCTCACGGTTGTTGGTGGCCGCGCCCAGGTACATGGAGACTTCGCGCTGCCGGGCGTTGCGGGCACTGGCTCTCCCATTACCTTGGAATACCCCGATCCGGCGGGCAGCCGCACCAGCGGCTTGCTACCTACGGGAAATGCCACGGATATTGTGCACGATGAGGGCGGCGACATTGAGGTCTCGCTCGTTGACGCATGCCTGCCCATGGTCTTCGTGCGTGCTTCGGACGTAAACGCAGACCCAACGCAGTTGTCCTTCGATGGCACCGAGGTTATGGCTCGACTCGAACGGATCCGTGCCGCCGGCGCGAAGCTCATGGGGATGGAGCCCGCGCAGGCCGCGCCGAAGATTGCTGTCGTGGCGCCTCCGACTGCGGCACCGCTGCTGGATGGGACGCAGCTCGAGGCAGAGGGCCACGACGTCCTCGTGCGCACTCTGAGCATGCAGAAGACGCACAAGGCAGTGCCTGGCACGGGTGCGATGTGCATCGCCGCAGCCGCCTCCATCAAGGGCGGCATCATCGCCGAAGCGATTGGCTCGTCCGAGCTGCGTTCAGTACGCATCGGCACGCCGTCTGGTGCGGTGACCGCTGGCGCGCGCTATGACGGCAACGCGCTCGCGGCGACCCAGCTGGTGCGCAGCGCCCGGATCCTCATGCGCGGCGAAGTTGCAGCGCCCTAGAGACTTACCGCACGCGAAAGCCCTCCGTGTTCAAGCCGTGAACGCGGAGGGCTTCGTTGGTGAAAGGACTACTTCATCTTCGTAGTTTCACCCAGGGTGTGAACCTGAACCATGTTGGTGTTGCCAGCGATTCCCGGAGGCGTACCAGCGATGACGACAACCATGTCGCCCTCGTTGTAGCGATCCATCGCGAGGAGGGCCTCGTCAATGGCAGCCATCATGTCATCAGTGGACTCGACGGACGGTGTGAGGAAGGTCTCCGCGCCCCAGGTCAGAGCCAGCTGTGAGCGCACCTCAGGGTAGGGCGTGAACGCGAGGAGCGGCAGGTGCGAGTGTAGGCGAGCCACACGCTTGGCGGTATCACCCGACGTGGTGAAGGCGACGATGGCCTTGGCGTTGAGACGCTCTGCGATATCGCGTGCCGAGTAAGACACAATGCCGCGCTTGGTGCGCGGGACGTGAGACAGCGGCGGCACGGTGCCGTCGGTCTCCGCGGAGGAGACGATGCGGCCCATGGTGCGCACGACGTTCTGCGGGTCGATACCCACGGAGGTCTCGCCAGAGAGCATGACAGCATCAGCGCCGTCGAGGACGGCGTTGGCGACGTCAGAGGCCTCAGCACGCGTCGGGCGCAGGTTGTTGATCATGGAGTCGAGCATCTGCGTTGCAACGATGACCGGCTTAGCGTTCTCACGCGCGATCTGGATGGCGCGCTTCTGGAACAGCGGCACCTGCTCGAGCGGAACCTCGACTCCGAGGTCGCCGCGGGCAATCATGATGGCGTCGAAGGCAAGGACGATGGACTCGAGGGCGTCCACGGCCTCCGGCTTCTCGAGCTTGGCGATGACCGGCACGCGGCGGCCTTCCTCGTCCATGATCTGGTGGACGAGGTCGACGTCAGCCGGGGAACGCACGAAGGACAGGGCGACGAGGTCGACGCCGAGGTTCAGTGCGAAGCGCAGGTCGCGAATGTCCTTCTCGGACAGGGCCGGCACGGAGATGTCCATGCCCGGCAGGGAGACGCCCTTGTTGTTGGAGACTGGGCCGCCCTCGACGACCTCACAGACAACGTCATTGCCGTCGACTTCCTTGCAGACCACGGCCACCTTGCCGTCGTCAATGAGGAGGCGGTCGCCCGGCTTGGCGTCCTGGGCGAGATTCTTGTAAGTGGTGGACACGCGGTCGTGCGTGCCTTCGACGTCGTCGACGGTGATGCGAACGATCTCACCGTTGTTCCACATTTCCTCGGTGTTCTTAAAGCGACCAAGGCGAATCTTTGGTCCCTGAAGGTCGGCGAGAATACCGACGGCGCGGCCGGTCTCATCCGTAGCTTCACGAACCCATTTGTAGTTCTTCTCGTGATCCTCAGGATCACCGTGCGACATGTTGAGACGGGCAACGTCCATGCCGTCTTGGACTAGGCGGAGGATACCGTCCTTACTCGCGACGGCAGGGCCGAGCGTACAGACAATCTTGGTTCTTCTGTCCAGCATTCTTTTCTAAACCTTCTCGGTTGGGAACTGTAACGAGTCCCAACGTACCCGCGTCTGACGTTTCCGGCCACTGAAAAATGCCACAGAAACTGTCTAATCGGACACAAAACCACGAAAGCCCAGTTCCAAACGGGCGGAACCGGGCTTAAATAAAGAACTACCTTTCGGGCTTCGAGGGGCTCGATGCAGGCGACGCGGAAGGCTCCTGGGACGCGCCCGAGGGGGCATCGGCAAGCTCTGCTTGATAGTGCGGATCGACCTCCGCCGAGGTCTCTTGACCCCGGCGCAGGCGGAAGAAGATGACCAGCGCCACGACAAAGCACACGACGGAGACAATGACGTTGATGCGCAGACCAAAGACGTGCGTGGCCTCGTCCGAGCGCATGTTCTCGACGACGAAGCGCCCCAGCGTATAGCCGGCGACGTAGAGGGCAAAGACGCGACCGTGGCCAAGTTTCCACTTCTTTTGCGCCCAGATGAGGAAGAGACACACGGCGACATTCCATAACGCCTCGTAGAGGAAAGTGGGATGGACGCTGGCAATGACCTCACCTGTGGAATGACCCGTGACCGGGGCGTACCTGCCGGCCTCGTCGACGCGGTAGTAAATGTCGAGCGCCCACGGCACGGTGGTTTCGCGTCCGTAGAGCTCTTGGTTAAACCAGTTGCCGAAGCGGCCAATAGCTTGGGCGAGGATGAGTCCGGGGGCCACGGCGTCGGCGAAGGGCGCGAAGGGCACCTTCTTCACCTTGAACATGACCCAGAGCGCGACCGCGCCCAAGGCTACCGCGCCCCAAATGCCCAGGCCACCGTTGGTCACCTTGAACACGTCCATGGGGTTGCGGCCCTCGCCAAAGTACTTATCGTGGTCCGTGATGACGTGGTACAGGCGCCCGCCAATGATGCCGGCGGGGATGATGACGATGGCCGCGTCCCACACGGTGTCCGGGTTGCCGCCGCGCGCGGTGTAGCGACGCAGCGTAAGCCACAGCGCGACGAGGATGCCGAGGATAATGCACAGCGCGTAGGCACGGACAGGAATGGGACCGAGGTGCCATACGCCCTGCGACGGGGACGGGATATTAGCCAGGATCATTTCTTGCACACCGATAGTGTGCCAAATCGTCGCCTACTGCGTGCGCTTACCCCTTGCGGGAGGGGCAGGCCGGGTGCTGGCCGGTGGCGACGAGGCGGCGCGCGAGTCCCAACGGATCGGTGGCCGCCATAATGGACTCCCCCACGAGCACCGCGTCCGCGCCATGCGACGCGTAGTCAAAAAGGTTGCGGGAGTTCTCCACGCCGCCCACGGCGACGCGGACGACGGACTCGGGAAGCCCCGGAACGATGGTGGCAAACGCCTCGCGGTAAAGCTCATCCGAGGCAAGCGTCCACGCGTTGATGCCGATGAGTGAGGCACCGGCCTCGAGCGCTCTGTCAGCTTCTTCAGGACTGCGGACCTCGGCGAGGGCACACATGCCTAGCGACTCGATGCGGTCGAGCAAGGATTCCAGGTGGGGCTGCTCGAGAAGCTCGACTTGGAGAGGCACGACGTCCGCGCCATAGCAGCGCGCCTCATGAATCTGATACGGGTCGATAATGATGTCGCGGCAGATCATGGGCACCGTCGTGGCATCGCGCACGTGGCACATATCGGCGAGCGATCCGTGGAAACGGTGGCGCTCCGTCTGCACGGCGAGGAGGCGCACCCCCACTGACTCCAGATTGTGCGCGAGATGCGCCATGGCTTCTGGGGTCTCGAGGTGCATGATTTCGCCGCGATAGGGCACGGCGCGCTTGAGCTCCGTGATGATGGAACAGCCGGGGGCGAGGAAGGCGGCCTTCGCGTCGCGCGGGGTATCCATGGCGCGGGATCGGGCCTTGATGTCGCGGAAACTCACCTGTGCCTCGCGGGCGTCAACGTCCTTGCGCACGGCAGCGACGAGCTGATCTACGACCAGGGACCGGGGCGCGTGAAGTGGGGCACTCACCGTTACCTCCCGTCACCTGTCTAAGCAGGACATCGCTACCACCTGCCGCGGGGTCCACGGTCAGGCCTGGAACTGCAAGGAATGAGTTTCAGCGTAGCGGGCAGGAGCGCGCACAGAGAAATCACGACCCAGCGCACTGCCCCCGTTTCGGAAACTCCGGGTAAACTAGCATGCCTGTTCAGGGACTCCCCAGCGAGAGTGCAACGACAATGAATTTAACGGTGGCCCGTCGGGTCCGTGGGATCGATATCCTCGTCAAGGGCGTCCCACATGACGCGCCCGGAGTCGGGCGCGGTCTCGAGTTCTTCTTCGAGCTTCTCCGCGCGGGCTGCCTTCGTCTCATACTTGGTCGAGCGCACGCCGTCAGCACCGGGACGCATGGCGAGCAGGATGCCGCCCACGAGTCCGAACGCCGCGGCGATGAGCGCCAGCACCGGGCCGAGCGGGGTCACGGTCGCGTCGCGGACGACGGCCCAACTGGAGATAGCGACGGACTCCACCGCGTTGTCATTAGACTGCTGCGCCTGAAGCAGCGTCTGAAGGCGGGCGAGATCCACCTGTGAGGTAAGTGCCACCATGGGACGCCAGGACACGCCGATGGCCGCGAGCGCCACGACGGCACCCACGATGCGGCGGGCGGTGCGACGCAGCGCGAGTCCCGCGATGACGCCGGCGAGGAAGAGCAACGCGATGGCGGTAAGTTCCAGCGACCACGTGCTGCCCTGCACGGCGAGCTCCCCCGTGCCCGCTTTATCGTCCTCCACCGTCGCCGTAATCCACGTCGTCTGCGAAGAAAACCACAGCAAGGTCGCGGCCACAGCCATCAACAGCGGTCCGAATTTTCTGCCCACAGGGCACGCCTCCTCGGTACGACGCGTAACGCGTCTTTGGTGTTAGTCGTGCTCGCCGAGCAGCAGATCCGCATCAAAGCACGTGCGGTCGCCTGTATGGCAGGCGCCGCCGGTCTGCTCGACCACGAGCAAAATAGTGTCGCCGTCGCAGTCTAGTCGCACGGACTTCACCGCCTGCACGTGGCCGGAGGTAAGGCCCTTTACCCAGTACTCCTGGCGCGAGCGCGAGTAGTACGTACCGCGCCGCGTGGCCAGCGTATACGCCAACGCGTGGTCATCCATCCACGCCATCATGAGGACCTCGCCCGAGTCCGCCTGCACGACGGCGGGCACAAGGCCCACATCATTGCGCTTGAGGCGCGCGGCGACCGCGGGGTCAAGCTCGAACTCGGCTGGGTCGTTAGAAACCTGTGCAGCATCAGTATTCATCGACGCACCTCAAATCCGGAATCCGCGAGAGCGTCCTTGACCTCAGAGAGGGCAACATCGCCGAAGTGGAAAATGGAGGCGGCGAGCACCGCGTCCGCACCGGCGGCAACGGCGGGCGGGAAGTGTTCCGCCTTGCCCGCGCCACCAGAAGCAATCACCGGAATGTGAACGGCCGCGCGCACGAGCTCGAGAAGCTCGATGTCAAAGCCCACGCGTGTGCCGTCACCGTCCATGGAGTTGAGCAGGATCTCCCCTACCCCGAGCTCCTCGCCGCGGCGCGCCCACGCGATGGCGTCGAGACCCGCCGAGCGGGTGCCGCCATGCGTCGTGACCTCAAACCCCGACGGGAAGTCGCCGGACGCCAGCGCCTCCGGGTCCTTGACGCGACGGGCATCGACAGACAAAACGATGCACTGGGAGCCAAAAACGTCCGCGAGCTCGCGCAGCAGCTCCGGGCGCGCGATGGCCGAGGAGTTGACCGACACTTTATCCGCGCCGGCGCGCAGGAGCTCACGCACGTCCTGTTCGGAACGCACGCCGCCACCCACGGTAAGCGGAATAAAAACCTGGTCCGCCGTGCGGCGCACGACGTCGAGCATGGTGCCGCGGCCATCCTTCGAGGCGGAAACGTCCAAGAAGGTCAACTCGTCCGCACCGAGTTCGTCATAGCGGGCGGCGAGTTCGACCGGATCGCCTGCGTCGCGCAGGTTTTCAAATTTCACGCCCTTGACCACGCGTCCGTGATCGACGTCGAGACAAGGGATAACGCGCACTGCGAGTGCCATGAAAACTAGATCCTATTCTTATCGATTGCGTCCATGAGGGTGGCGTGAACCTGCGGGGTACCCACCACGAGGCCACGCGAGAGCGCCGTCCATTCGTTGCCCTCGGGGTCCGTGGCGATGCCGCCAGCGGCCTTGACGAGCAAGGCGCCCGCCGCGTTGTCCCACGGATGGATGGAGAAGTTAAGCGCGCCGTCAAAGACGCCCTGGGCCACGAAGGCGGTGTCGAGGCCCACCGAGCCGGTCATGCGCGGGCGCAGCCCGGTATGGCGCAGATGCCGGTAAATGCCGGTGCTCAGGTGCGAGGAGCAGCCAATATGGCCACGGGAGTCCTCAAAGCCGAGGGCATCCGGTCCCCCACCAAAGCCACCACGCGGGCCACCCACAGAACGCAACGGCGCGCCTTCCGCAGCCGCGACGCGGCGTCCCAGCAGCGGGAAGTCAGCGACGGCGGCGACGGGCTTGCCTTCCATGAGCAGCGCGACGAGCACACCACACAGCGGGTTGCCCGCCGCGTAATTCGCCGTTCCGTCGATGGGGTCAACAACCCAGACGGGGCCGGAGGTGAGCGCCTTGATTCGCGCCGCGTCCGCGCCTTCCTGTTGCTCCAGGAAGTGCGGGGAGCGCGCTGCGCTTTCCGATGCCGCCGCGTACTCCGCCGCGCCCCGGTCATAGGTCGCCCCTGGTGCCGCGGCACCAGTTTCCTCGCCAAAGACGGGAATGCCGGTGAGCTGCGTGAGCGACTGGCGTAGATCCGATTCGATGGCAAGGTCCACCTCGGTCGCGAAGTCGCCTTCGCCCTTGAAGCGAGCCGGGCGCGCGCCCAAGCCGTCGATGAAGGCGGGGCTCACGGAATCAACCGTCGCCTCCGCAATGGCCAACATGTCTACCGGTGACAGCGCGTTATCCATCGATGGATCCTTCCCAGCCGTAAGTGCGGCTTAGATTCCCGCTTCTTCGGGGTACGGCTCGACCTCGGCCACGGCGGCGAGCGCCTCGGTGAGCGTGAACTTCTTTTCGTAGAGCGCCTTGCCGATGATCGCCGAGTCGATTCCCTCATTCTCGTACAGGGCCAGCTCGCGCAGGTCGTCGAGGCTCGAGATGCCTCCCGATGCCGTCACCTTGGCGTCCGTTGCCGCCGCGACCTCGCGCAGCAACTCAACGTTGGGTCCGGTGAGCGTGCCGTCCTTGGTCACGTCCGTGACGACGAAGCGCTGGCAGCCTGCGGCGTCGAGGCGCTCGAGGACCTCCCACAGATCGCCGCCGTCGGAGACCCAGCCATTACCGCGCGTGCGCCACTCGCCATCAATCTCGCGCACGGCGAGGTCCACTGCTATCTGGTCGCCGTGGCTGGCGAGCACCTGAGCAATCCACTCAGGGTTCTCGAGCGCGGCCGTACCGATATTGACGCGGCGCGCGCCCGTGGCGAGCGCGCGCTCAAGCGAGGCGTCGTCACGGATGCCACCGGTGAGCTCGACCTCGATGTCGAGCTTCGCCGTAATCTCCGCCATGAGCTCGTGGTTCGAGCCGCGGTTGAACGCGGCGTCGAGGTCCACGAAGTGCAGCCACTGGGCACCCTGCGCCTGCCACTCAAGGGCCGCCTCGAGCGGCGCACCGTAGGACTTCTCGGTACCGGCCTCGCCCTGGTCGAGACGAACAGCCTGGCCATCGACAACGTCGACCGCGGGCAACAACGTAAAGCTCATGGGTGATTTTTCCTTCTAGGACGATACGAAAGTGGCAATGACTTTGGATTTTACAACGCGTCCGACTGGCGCGCGGCGGAAAGCGACGCAGCGCTAAAGCGTCTCGAGCCAGTTCTTCAGCAGCTGGCTTCCGGCGTCCCCGGACTTCTCCGGGTGGAACTGGGTGGCCCACAGCGCGCCGTTTTCGACGGCAGCGACGAAGCGGTCTCCGCCGTACTCAGACCACGCCACCTTGGGCGGTTCCGTAATTTCGGTCTCGAGCGTCCATTCGCGCACGCCGTAGGAGTGCACGAAGTAGAAACGCTCGTCCGCGTCAAGCTCCGCAAACATCTGGGAGCCCTGCGGAACCTCGACGGTATTCCAGCCCATGTGTGGCAGCACATCCGCATGAAGACGCTCCACGAGCCCCGGCCACTCCCCGCAGCCTTCCGCATGGATGCCATGCTCATTGCCGGCGTCGAAGAGAATCTGCATGCCAACACAGATGCCCATGACGGGGCGTCCGCCGGCCAGACGCTGTCCAATAACACGAGGGCCCTGGACGGCGCGCAGTCCGTCCATGCATGCCGCAAACGCACCCACGCCGGGCACGAGCAGGCCGTCGGCTTCGACCGCAATCTTGGGGTCTGCCGTGACGGTTACATCGGCTCCCACGCGTTCGAGGGCGCGCTGTGCCGAGCGCAGATTACCCGCGCCGTAGTCGAGAAGGACTACCTTCTTGGTTCCAGTCATGGATTACACCTTACGCAGTCGCTTAAGTCGTGTCTTGATGTTGCCGTACTCGGTCACGCGGTGCGCACCGAGGTAGAGGTCGAGACCCGTGATGGCCACGCCGCCGATGATGATGAACGCGCCCGCACCGTAAGCACCGGCGTAGCCCCACAGTGGAACGAGCGCAGCAAGAACCACGGAGCCCAGCCCGGTGCCCGAATCATAGAAGATATTCCACACCGCGGAGGCCTCCGAGACGTTCTCACGCGGCAGGCGGTTGAACATAGACAGCAGCGCCTCGTTTTGGATGACGCCAAACGCACCACCAAAAGCGACGGCGGCGAGGACGAGCCACCACACCGACCAGCCGAAGGCGACGGTCGCGGCCATGAGCCCCATGCCCGCGAAGCCGAGGATCTGCGCCGGGATGGTGAGCACGCCTGGGCGTCCCGTCCGGTCCGCGAACTCACCCGCCGCATAGCGGAAGACCATGGCGGCGCCACCCACGAGGGAAAGCATGATGCCGCCGAGCACCGCGCCCGTGACGGGATCGATCTCGCGCACGGAGGCTGGCAGGAAAGACGAGACGAGGCCGTAGCTCATAGACAACGTGGTCACGGAGAGCGCCGGCACAAGCACGAGCTTCCACATCGCCACGCGCGGCGGGCCATCGGTGTGCTCGCGCGCCGCGGCACGGTCCGCCTTGGATTCCGGTCGCACGCGTGGCAAGCGGATGCACATGATGGCGGCGAAAAGTCCCATTGCGGCCGCCAGGATGTAGGCGGTCGAGAATCCCCATGCTGACTCGATGGCAAGGCCCGCAGGCAGGAATAACATCTGGGACAGGCCGATGAAGACGCCCATCATGCCGGTCGCCTTGCCCAAGTAGCGCAGCGGAACGAGTTCCGCGATGAGCGCTGACTCGGCCACGGTGAGCGCACCGAAGCCCACGCCGCGCAGTGCGCAGAAGAGGAGCACGAGCCAGGGCTCCATGCCGAGAAGATGCCCCAAGGCCGGGACGCCGAGCATAAACGCGGCGCCCGCCATGACGGGACGGTAGCCGAAGGAACGCAGCAGCCGCGGGGTGACGATCTGGGTGAGCACGGTCGCCGCCATGAAGATACCCGTAGTCGCGCCGGCCAACCCGGCCGAGCCACCGTTGTCGAGCACCGCAAGCGGTAGCAGCGGCAACAGCAGTGACCACGCGCCGAAGGCCGCCGCGATGGCCGCCATCGTTTCCAGATAGCCAGGAACCCGCCACAAGCTAAAAGCCGTGCCCGTAGCGCCCCCCTGTTGTTCGACCTGCGGCGTCTCCTGCGACACCACCTCACCCGCCTTTCTCCGTCTGTCTGTTGTGGCAGCTGCACGCACGCATGCCGCGCCGCGCCCAGCGCAAGCGTCTCAGGCGGAAGTTTTCTCCCGCTGCGGCATGAACAGATACGTGCCGGAGCCTTAATCTGTAGGAACCTTTAGGTATAGACGTTCACTAGCGTAGACGGCAAATGCAGGCCGGGCTACCGAGCCGGCCGCTGAACTTACCGTGCAGTGAAACTATCCGTGCATCTGTGGGATCATCCACGCCACTGACGCGGCAAAGGCGATCGCCGCGAGGAAGCCTGCGATGATGGTCCAGAATTTCGAGTCATTTTGATACGCTGCCCACGCACCGCCGGCGAGCAAGCCAGCGATGAGGAACAGGATCCACACCATAAAGAACACGAGTCTAGAGTGCACCCTTTGTCGAAGGAATGCCACTCACGCGCGGATCCGGCTCGACGGCCTGGCGCAATGCACGGGCTACTGCCTTGTACTCAGCCTCCGTAATGTGGTGCGGGTCGCGGCCGTAGCGGACGTTGACGTGAAGCGTCACATCAGAATGCATGGCGAAGGTCTCGAAGAAGTGGCGGTTGATGACGGTGGCGTAGTGACCACCGATGATCTGCCATTCCATGTTCTCTGGCTCGCCATTCATCACGAAGTAGGGGCGGCCCGAAATATCGACCACGCCCTCGACGAGGGTCTCATCCATGGGCAGCAGCTGGGAGCCGAAGCGACGAATGCCCTTCTTATCCCCCAGTGCCTCGAGGAACGCGCGCCCCAGAACAATGGCGGTGTCTTCGACCGTATGATGCGCGTCGACGTCGAGGTCGCCCTGCGCGTGGACCTTGAGGTCGAAGGAGCCGTGCGTCGCGAATGCGGTGAGCATGTGCGCAAAGAACGGCAGGCCGCAGTCAATATCGGACTTGCCGGTGCCGTCGAGGTTGATCTCCACGGTGATCTGCGACTCGGAAGTGATGCGCTGGGCGGTACCAATGCGCTGCGGACGCGCCTCCATGGTGCCACCGTGGGCGGCGACGCCAGGAGCCTTCTCAATCCGGGAGTCCGTCACGGTGTCTTCCGCGCACTGCGGTTCGAGGGTGTTGTCGTTCATGGTTGCAAGGATAGCTTTCGTCGAAGTGGAGTGGAGCCGAACAGCGGGCTAGCTGCGCGGCGCGATGTAGCCGGTGAGCTGCTGCGCGGCGGAGAGAAACGCGTCGTTTTCTTCCGGGAGGCCGATGGTTGTGCGCAGGAAGCCGTCCACCCCCACGTCGCGGATGAGCACGTCGCGATTCAAGAACTCCTCCCACACCTCGTGCTGGTCCGCGAAGCGACCGAAGAAGACGAAATTAGACTCGCTGGGCACGACCTCATAGCCGAGCTCCTCAAGACGGGAAACAACGCGGTCACGCTGCACGGCAAGCTTGGCCACCGTGCCCAGCGTGTCCTTGCTGTGGCGCAGCGCCACGCGCGCGGCCGCCTGGGACAGGACGGAGAGGTGGTACGGCAGACGCACCAACATGACGGCCTCGACGAACGCAGGATGCGCAACGAAATAGCCCAGGCGTCCGCCAGCGAAGTCGAAAGCCTTCGACATCGTGCGGGAAACCACGAGCTTCGTCGGGTACTTCGCCAGCAGCGTCGTGGACGACGGCGAGTCCGAGAATTCCATGTAGGCCTCGTCGACGATGACGATGCCCGGCGCAGCATCAATGAGCTTCTCGATGTCCTCGAGCGGAGTGACGTCACCCGTCGGGTTATTCGGCGTCGTAATGAAGACGATATTAGGCTGCTGCTTCGCGATGGCGGCGAGTGCCGCATCCAGATCAATTCGGAAGTTCTCGTCACGCGGGCAGTTGAGGAACTGCGTCTGCGTGCCCGCCGCGAGGATGGGATGCATGGAGTAAGACGGCTGGAAGCCGAGCACCGTGCGGCCCGGGCCACCGAAAGCCTGGAGGAGCTGCTGGAGCACCTCGTTAGAACCGTTAGCGGCCCACACCTGCTCGTAGCTCACCTCGACACCGGTCTGCTCGGAGACGTACGCAGCCAAGTCACGACGCAGCTCGACGGCGTCGCGCTCCGGGTAGCGGTTGAGCGTCGTGGCCAAGCGAGCAACCTCGGCGACGAGATCGTCGACGAGTGCCTGGGACGGCGGGTAGGGGTTCTCGTTCGTGTTGAGCTGGTTGGCGACGGTAAGCTGCGGGGCGCCGTAGGCGAACTTGCCGCGCAGCTCCTCGCGCAGGGGCAGGTCCTCGAGCGTGATACCCGAAGCGGAGGTTTCGTTCGTTGCGTTCGCGGTCATGGTGATGGGGTCCTTCTCTGGGAGTCGGGGTGTGCGACTAAGACGTAACGCGGGGTGCTCGTTGCCGAGTACCCCGCGTCGGTAGATGGTGCGATGCGGGGCGGGTTAATGCGCGAAGCGGGCGCGGATGGCCTCGCCGTGGGCCGGCAGGGCCTCGGCGTTGGCGAAGTGGACGATCTTGTCTGCGATCTCGCCCAGCGCATCCTTGTCGTATTCGATGAGGTTGACCGGGCGCAGGAAAGTGTGCGTGGACAGGCCTGCGCTAAAGCGTGCGGAACCAGAGGTGGGCAGCACGTGGTTAGAGCCTGCCATGTAGTCGCCCAGCGGCACCGGCGAGTAGGAACCCACGAAGATGGCGCCTGCGTGCTTGATGCGCTCGGCGACCGCACGCGAGTCGGCAGTGTGGATTTCAAGGTGCTCCGCGGCATACGCGTCAGCGACCTTGATGCCGGCCTCGAGGTCGTCGACGAGGACGATGCCGGACTGCTGGCCGCGCAGGGCTTCTGCGGCGCGCTCGGAGTTCGCGGTGACCTGATAGCGGGAAGACACCTCGGCCTCGACGGCATCGGCAAGCTCCTGCGAGTCCGTGATGAGGACGCTCGCCGCCATGGGATCATGCTCGGCCTGCGAGATGAGGTCGTAGGCCACGAAGACCGGGTCAGCCGTCTTATCGGCAAGGATAGCGATCTCGGTCGGGCCAGCTTCCGCGTCGGTGCCGACGACGCCGCGCACGAGACGCTTGGCAGCAGTGACAAAGATATTGCCGGGACCCGTAATAATGTCGACGGGCTCAAGGGGTTCCTCCTCCGCCGGGTTATCGTCGCCGTAGGCAAGAAGGGCGACGGCCTGGCCGCCACCGACGGCCCAGACCTCATCGACGCCGAGGATGTAGCAGGTGGCCAGCACCGTGGGGTGCGGCAGACCACCAAAGTCCTTCTGCGGCGGGGAGGCCACGACGAGCGTCGAGGCGCCAGCTTCCTGGGCCGGAACCGTATTCATGATGACGGAAGACGGGTAGACCGCCTTGCCGCCCGGGACATAGAGACCCACGCGCTCGATGGGCGCGAAGACCTCCGTGACGGTGGCGCCCGGCGCGAGCTCCGTGGTGTGGTTTTCCGGCTTCTGCTCCGCGTGGACCTTGCGCACGCGGGCAATGGATTCCTCAATGGCGGCGCGGACCTCAGGATCCAGCTCTGTGGCAGCCTTGGCGAGTTCTTCCGCGGGCACGCGCACCGTAGCGGGGCGTACGCCGTCGAATTTCTCGCCAAAGTCGAGCGCCGCGGCAGCGCCGCCGTCGCGCACTGCGTCGACCAAAGGCTGGACCTTGTCGAGGACGGCGGCAACATCCGTGCCGCCGCGGGGCAGGGCGCGGCGCACAGCCGCTGTGGTCATGGTGGTTCCGCGCATGTCGGTGACCTGAAGCACGAGACGTCCTCTCATATCCTTCGGCCGCGGGAAGCTCCCGCGACCAGCGAATGTGAATTTATGTAATGTACCTATTTTTATACCCCTACAGATAATCGTCCATTCCACCGGGTAGCCCCATATCGAATGACCGAAACTGCGGACAGCACCCTAGCCTACGGGTTAGACTCGTGGGCAGCTGGGGATTTGCCCGATTTCTCCTTTCGGCTCCCCTGATTTTGAGCCCCATCACCTCGGGAGGTGACCGCAGTGAATAACTCGAAGGCCGCACGCCCTGTGACCCTCGCACGACTTGCTCGCGCGGCACGGCTCGCCGGACATAGCGCCATTACCCAGAAGCCCACGCTCCTTGTCTTCGACCATGGCTCGATTGCAACCACCACCATTGAGCCGGATGAGGGCGATCCGGAATCCCCGGAATACATCGTGACGACCACGCACCACACTCCGCTGAGCTTCGACGCGTTGCGCGACGCCGCGGAGCTCGTCAACGACTGGAACCACGACTGTCTCACGCCCACGCTCGTGCTCAACTTCGACAGCACGGACGAGGTCGGAATAACGGGAACCACGGTCATCGATGGGCGCCAGGGCATGACGGACGAACAGCTCGTCGCCGCCGCGGATCAGGCCATCGATAACGCCTCGGCCTTTGTGCACAAGCTCGTGGAGCGCTTCCCTACCGTCACGCTCACCCCGCCGGTAACGCTGCGCGATGAGGGACTCGCGTCTGAACCGGACGATGCCTTCGATAACCAGGCCTACGCCGTGGACACTGACCGTATCGCCGCGTCGCTCGCGTCCATCGGCATTGACAAACTCCAACGAACCGACGCTACCGAAGGCAAGGCCATTTACGCCTGGATTAACGAGGTCCTCTTCGCCTTCGTCCTCGACAATGGTCCGTCCCTCGTGGTTAAGGGGCACTGGGACCCGGATCTCCCCGGCTCGGAGTTCCTCCGCGCCTTCCTCGTGTGCAATGACTTCAACCGCATGTCTGACTCACCAGTGGCCTATTGCCACAGCAACGTGGACGGCCTGCAGATTCGTCTCGACCTCGCCGTGACCGTCGCCGCCGGCATGACAGACCGCCAGCTGCGTTCCACGCTGGGCACCGCGCTCAAGACCATGCTCCACGGCGTAGACCACATCTCCAAAGAAGTCTCCGGGCAATCGCCCGTCTCCTGGCCCTAACGCGCATTAGCCCGGCCTGTGCGAGAGTGTTCGACGGTGTTCGAGAACGTTCGACAGTGTTCGAATACTTTCGATATAACCGGGGCTCGTGTCGAGGGGGTCGCTTAGTGTAGCTGCCGTGGGAGAAACCCCTAATTCTCCCCTCCACTACCCCTACGACATTCAAGGAGGCGGTCTCAATGACCCCCGATTCTTCTTCAGTAGCTTTCCCCGCGACCACGGATACGGCTCGCCCGTTAACCTTCGACCGCGTCGTCGACGTCGTCGACGAGCTCATTGACCATTTCAAGAGCGACGCGGACAAGGCGGAGATTACCTTCCGCCTGTCTAAGTTCAACGTCCTCATCGCCCTGGCCGGAAAGTGGGGCGAGGTACTCCTCGTCAAAGGCACCCTCAACGCGAGCGTTGATCCGCGTCTGGCTGGATACTTGGCACAAACCATCAACGACATGAACACGCGCCGCATGGTGCCCGTGGCCTACACATCCGTCACGGAGCGCGGCTATCTCCTGACCCATCTGCGCGCGTCGCTCGACGCGGAAGCGTGGGTCACGGACGCGCAGCTGCGCGACTTCCTCGACACCGCCATCAGCACGATGGTGGATGCGGTGCGCGAACTGAGCGAAGCCGTCCCCGAGGTCGTCGGTCCGCCTGACGGCTACGCGGAGGCCATGGGCGAGGCCCCCACCACAACTCCCCTACCCGTCACGGCGGACCGCATTCGCGCGGCGCTCAGCGCGGAAGGCATCGTGCACACGCAGGTCTCCGAGGACGAGATGACCGTACGCTGCCGGATCGAAGGTAGGTGGACCTTCTTCCGCATCATCAACGATGGACGCTGGCTCACCATCCGCACGTTCGCCCAGGACACAGGCGAGCTCTCCCAGCTCTTCGCCATCTCGGCGGTGCTCGATGACTATAACGCGGGTGATGCCTCGCTGCTTGCCAGCGCCACCGTCCAAGAGGACGAGGTGCAGGTCTCGCTCGCCCGCAACTGGCTCATTGGCAACGGCATGACTGCAGCCCAGCTGCGCTATGCCGTGCACGCCGCAGTCCACGGCGCCTACATGTCCTTCGAACACTTGGAGCCGCAGCTCACCCCGCTACTCGCGCCGCAGCTGCCGGAAATCACCCGCACGGAGGAGGCGGAAGACTCCATCCAGCTCTTCGCTGCGGATTCGGACACTGCAGACGACCCCGCCGAGGATGAGGACTGGGTCGACGAGGACTGGGAGGAGTGGGAAGACGAGGACTACGTCGAGCGCCCCGTCGATCCCAATCAGATGGGTCTCGACTTGGGTCTCACGGATGATGAAGCGGAAAAGGCCGAAGACGCGGCAGAGGAAGATGAACGCGGCGAGGACGGCACAACCCCGCAGGCCGAATAAGCCTCGCAGAGTGGCCTCACTGGGAGCGCGTGCTGTGTAGCGTAAGTCACATGCGAAGCCTCACAGTGCGCGCGATGGAAGGCTGCCCGTTCAAAACGGCGATGATGCTCATCAGCGGCTGTTGGAAGGTCACGCTCATTCAGGCTCTGCTCGACGCGAACAGGCCACTGCGCTACAGCGAGCTGCGGGACGCCGCGGGCGAGGTCTCGGACCGTACACCCACCCGGCAGCTGCGCGAGCTCGCGGACGATGGGCTCGTGATCTGCGAGGTCTACCCCGAGGTCCCGCCGCGCGTGGAGTACGCGCTTACGCCCACCGCGCGGCGGCTCGAGCCGATTATCGCCGAGCATCAGGCCTGGGGCGGCTTCGGCTCTGAGTTCAGGGCTCGGACGGCTCGGCGCTCACTTCCCCTGGGGTGTCTGGGGCGTCGTCTTCCCAGTCGACGTCCGCGCTGATAAACGCCGCAGACCAGTAGGCAAACATCGCCATAAACGGCGCCGCGGCCCACCCGATGTCGGGCTGCATGGGCGGGGTCCACTGGACCGTCTCCCCGGGCTCGGAGGGCAGGTGCGTTGCTGTGAGGGAGCCAGCGTAATAGAACGCCACCGCGCTCGCGAGGGCAGCGACGCCGACCCACAGCAACATGCCTAACCCGCGCTGGCGTGCGCCGCGCAGATAGGCCCCGAGGGCAAGGAGCACTCCCCCAAGTCCAGTGAGGAGAACGAACCAGACGAAGGAACCGAACTCGATATCGGCGAGGGTCTCGACCGCGTAGCCGCCACCATCCACCTCATGTCCGGTGAGCACCGGCCGGAAGTGCCCCCACACGGCGCCAGCAGCCGAGAATGCCACGAGTGCACATGCAAGCAACCCCGCACCGAAACCGACGGTGCGGGGTATGGGCGGGCGTCGAACCCGAGTACCGCGAGTAATCATAGGCCTTGTAGCCTACTCTGCCCGCGCGAAGATAGCGTAAGCCACGTGTGCGATTAGGACGCCGGGTTGCAGAATTTCCAGGCGCCGCCCTCGTTTTCAAAGATCATGGTGTTGGTCTCGGAACCCGCCGGGCTGTTGACGGTCACGTTGGCCGAGGCCGTGTTGCCGTTGACGCGCACGTCCTGGATGTCCGTGGTCGTCTTGGAGAAGTTGTCGCGAATCTGCTGGTTGTACGGCTCCAGGATGGCCTTCTGGTCTGCCGGCAGGTTATCAAACTGAGACAGGTCCAGGTTGGCGAGCGAAAGCTGCTCGCCGTTGGGGCCCACCTGCTGATTCTCGTTGATCACGCGGGCACATGTGTTATCGCGGGTGTACTGCGCCAGCGAGCGCACATCCTGCTGCTTGTAGGTGCCGTTGATGAGGTTGGTGATGGTTTCCTTCGTCGCGTCATCACCAGCATCGCCTTCGACCGGAGCGAAGGTGGTGGCCTCAGCAGCGGCGCCGTCCTCGAACGGGTTGACCAGGGTGGACGGTGCAGCCTCAGCGTTATCTCCCTCCGCCGGCTTGTTGTCCTTCTCCGGCGCAGCGGACTCTTCCTTCGGCTTCTCCGCGGAGGGAGCCTCAGACGACGGGGCGGCGCTCTCAGACGGAGCTTTCTTCGAAGTCGCGGTCGTCTTAGCCGTCGTCGAGCCGGTAGCGGCGTTGTCCGCCTCCTCGTCGTTACCGCACGCTGCCAATGTCAGGGGCAGAACAAGGGCGAGGGCAGCAATGGACTTCATGGCGGGGGTTCGAAGGGACAAAATGACTCCAGACGTGTAAAAGAATTGTATTCACTCACAGCGCACTGACACGGGCGCAGGGCCGTAGGGTATCAGTTTCCCTTCCCTAGCTGGGAAGGAGAAACCTGGCTCCACACGCTCGTGAGGGTGACAGTGTTACTGCATGAGAGCGCGCCGCGCTCGCGGCGTGACGTGAGTAGTCTATCAATCGGTCCATTGGTTAATAGTGGAGACAACCTCAAAGTTCCCTGTGAAACCTAAGGGAAGAGCTTATGGATCGCTGGCTCACCGCACGCACCTGTCCACACTCGGGTTCTCCCCTCGCCGTCGAGCTGCTGTCTAGAATGGGCAAGCGTGCACTTAAACCGCGAAACGATCATCGACACCGCTCTCCAGCTTTTGGATGATTATGGTCTGGCCGACATGACCATGCGCCGTGTCGCCACGACACTTGGCGTCGCCCCCGGCGCGTTGTATTGGCACATCGCGAACAAGCAGGCGCTCATCGCCGCCATCGCCGAGGCCATCGTCGCACCGATCGACGGAGAGACCCCCACGGCCCTCGCGCTCGACCTACGCCGGTGTCTGCTTGCCCACCGCGATGGCGCCGAGGTCACCTCCGCCGGCTTGTCCCAGCCTGGCAATGCCACGTGGGAACGGCTCGTAGACCGGTTCGTCGCCGCGGTCCGCGCGACGTCGTCCGCACCGGAGGAAGAGTTGCTTACTGGCGCCCACGCCATTATTTACCTGGTGCTCGGCTCAGCCACCATGGAACAGGCACGCACGCAGCTCGCGGAAGCCACGGGGGCATCGGAAGCCGCAGACACTGAGCCCGCGGATGGTATGACTGAGTCGCAGGACGCACGCGTTCCTGAAGGTGCAAACGATCTCTTGCGGGGCGTGGGAATCGTTATCAGTGGGCTAGGCGCGCGCTAGTCCATTATTCTGGTGCATTATGACTGAGACTTTTACTGTGAGACCGGGCCAGCCCTATCCGCTGGGCTCCACGTTTGATGGCACGGGCACCAACTTCGCAATCTTCTCCGAAGCCGCAACGAAAGTCGAGTTGTGCCTCATTGATCCACGCGGCAAAGAAACCCGCGTCGAGCTCAAGGAAGTCCACGCCCACGTGTGGCACGCCTACCTCCCCGAGGTTGGCCCCGGCCAGGCTTATGGTTACCGCGTCCATGGAGAATACGCACCGGAACGCGGCCTGCGCTGCGATCCCTCCAAGCTCCTCGTCGACCCCTACGCCCGCGCGTTCCAGGGCGAGTTCGACGGCGACGCCTCGCTGTATTCTTACGACATCCACGCCGAGCCTGCCGGGACCGGGCGCAATGAGGATGACTCGCTCGGCCACACCATGCTCTCCGTTGTCATCAACCCCTTCTTCGACTGGCAGGGCGACCACCGCCCCAATGTTCCGGATGAGGAAGCGGTCATTTATGAAACGCACGTCAAGGGCATGACTATGACTCATCCGGACATCCCGGAGGCCATGCGCGGCACCTACGCGGGTATGGGCCACCCCGCGATGATCGACTACCTCAAGGACCTAGGCATCACCACGGTCGAGCTCATGCCGGTCCACCAGTTCCTCCAAGATGATCGTCTGCGCGCTATCGGCCTGCGTAACTACTGGGGCTACAACACCTTTGGCTTCTTCGCCCCCCAGGCGGACTACGCCATGGCGAATAAGCCGGGCGAAATCGTCGCCGAGTTTAAGTCCATGGTGCGCAGCCTTCACGCCGCGGGCCTCGAGGTCATCCTCGATGTGGTCTACAACCACACGGCCGAGGGCAACCACCTGGGCCCCACCATCGCTTTCCGCGGTATCGACAACAAGGCGTATTACCGCGTCGTCGAGGGCGACGAGGCGCACTACATGGACTACACCGGCACCGGTAACTCCCTCAACGTCCGTCACCCGCACTCGCTGCAGCTCATCATGGATTCGCTGCGCTATTGGGTCACGGAGATGCACGTCGACGGCTTCCGCTTCGACCTCGCCTCCACGCTCGCGCGCGAATTGGATGACGTTTCCAAGCTCGCGACCTTCTTCGACTTGGTCCAGCAGGACCCGGTGGTCAGCCAGGTCAAGCTCATCGCCGAGCCCTGGGATATCGGCCACAACGGCTACCAGGTGGGCAACTTCCCGCCCATCTGGTGTGAGTGGAACGGCAAGTACCGCGACACGGTCCGCGACTTCTGGCGCGGCGAGCCCGCCACCCTGGGCGAATTCGCCTCGCGTCTTACCGGTTCGTCCGATCTCTACGCCAACAACGGCCGCCGCCCCACGGCGTCCATCAACTTCATCACGGCGCATGACGGCTTCACGCTCAAGGATTTAGTGAGCTACAACGAGAAGCACAACATGGCCAACGGCGAGGACAACCGTGACGGCGAGTCCCATAACCGTTCTTGGAATTGCGGCGTGGAAGGCCCCACGGAGGACCACGATATTCGCAAGCTGCGCCGCCGCCAGCAGCGTAACTTCATTACGACGCTGCTGCTTAGCCAGGGCACGCCGATGATCTGCCATGGCGACGAGTTCGGCCGCACCCAAAACGGCAATAACAACGCGTACTGCCAGGACAATGAGCTCGCATGGATGGACTGGTCCATGCTCAATCTGGATAAGAACTCAGAGTTCTTCGGCTTCGTCAAGCGCGTGCTGGGGATCCGCAGCAAGCACCCAGTCTTCCGCCGCCAGCGCTTCCTCACCGGCGGCCCGCTGGGCTCCGACGTCCGCGACCGCGATATCGCGTGGATGGTGCCGTCCGGCAAGCTCATGACGCAGGACGACTGGGACCATGACTTCGGCCGCGCCATCATGGTCTACTTCAATGGCTCCGCCATTTCGGAGACGGATGAGTTCGGCCAGCCCATCAAGGATGATTCTTTCATTCTCATCTTCAACGCGCACGACGGCGACATCGAGTTCACCCTGCCGGGCCGCGAGTTGGGCGGCAAGTGGAAGCTCATGGTCGATACGGCCGATTCTGGTGGCTACCCCGCTGAGGACACCTTCATTGAGGCGGGCGGTACGCTGACGTGTCAGGACCGCACCACGATGGTGCTCAAACAGGTCGAGCCCCCGCAGTTCGACGAGGATTAGAAAGGCCAAGACCGAAGTTCCGTGACGTCGCCTAGCACTCCCACCATTTATGCCCACGGCGCAACCGTAGAGCTCACGCCCACCTCCGCGGTCATCCTGCGCTCCCAGCTGGCCGCCTCCCTTGGTGCGCCCGCGCGCGAGGTTGTCGCCTTCGAGGACCTCCAGTCCGTGGAGTCCACCGAGCCTGGCCCCGCCGCCTTCGGCGCCCTGCGCCTTGTCACCCCGCAGGAAACCTTCACCGTGCGCTTTGCCCCGCGCACCGGCACCACGACCCCGGCTGCCGATGCCGCCTCGCTCATCGATGCAGTCCGCCACGGCGAGGTGCCTACCGCCGGCGTCGCCGTCGAGGGCCTGGACTTCACCGTCATCGACGTGGAAACCGCCAACGACAACTGGGGTTCCGTGTGCGCCATCGGTGCTGTCCGCTTCCGCGATGGCTTCGAGGTCGAATCCCGCTCGTGGCTGTGCACGCCCCCGCCCGGCATGGAGGACTTTTCCGAGTTCAACATTGGCATCCACGGCATCACGCCGGAGGATGTCAAGGACGCCCCGTCCTTCGCCACGGCGCTGGGTGAGATGCTCGAGTTCCTCGGCGACGACGTCTTCGTGGCGCACAACGTGCAATTCGACTCGACTGCACTGCGCGTCGGCGCGGCCGCTGCGGGCGTAGAGCTGCCCGCCATCACGCTTGCCTGCTCGCTGGCGCTCTCGCGCGACGCTTCGAAGGCGGGTCGCATCGACGTGCCCAACCACAAGCTCCCCACCATGGCCGCCGCCGTGGGCGCACCGCGCTTTCGCCACCACGACGCGACCGAGGACGCCCGCGCCGCTGGCCTCATCATCACCGGTCTGGCCCAAGCCTTCGGCTACGCTGGCGATATCCAGGGCCTCTTCCGCACACGCGAATTCGCCCTGGGCACGCTCACCAACGACGCCGTCATGCCGGTGCTGCGTGCCCGCACCGCGCCCACCTCCCCGGCCGATCTCGGCGCCGGTACCGACTTCCGTGACCAGACGCGCCACCGTGGCGCAACCACGCCCTCCGCTGCCAACGAGGCTGCGCTCTTCGATCTCGATGGCGCGCTCTCCTCTGCTGCTTCCGCTGACTCCCACGCCGCGCGTGAGAAGGCGGAGAAGCGCTCCCGCAACCGCCCGGCTCCGTGGGATGCCGTCGCGACGCCGAATACCGTGCCCGAGCCCAACGAGGACGCGGACCCGAACGGTCCGCTCTTTGGCCAGCATGTCACGCTCACCGGCGACTTTGATCCCTTCGACAAGGGAACACTATGGAATGGCATCGCCGAGCGCGGCGGCCAGGCTGCAAAGTCCGTGACGAAGAAGACGACCATCCTCGTTCTCGGCACGTGGGCCACGAAGACCTCCAAGGAGAAGAAGGCTGAGGAGCTCATCGCCAAGGGCCAGGACATCCAGCTCTGGCCTAAGGACAAGCTGCTCGCCGAGTTGGGGCTCGACGAAGAGCCGCCCTTCTAAGCCGAGGCAGGAGCCTCCGGTAGGCGCAGGATATTTACTGGACTCAGGGAACCTTTCTGGGATGCGGACAGTCCAATATGAGTGACTCTCGTATCTCTCGCAGTCTCTTTCGGCTGCGCACTGAAAGGCTCTCTCATGTCCGTCTCTTTGCTCGAAAGGCACACCTCCGCCCCGCTCCTCGCTCCGGAACTCCTCTTTCCTGCGCTGCGCCCGCACAACGTCTCGACGCGGCCGCGGCTGAGCGAAGACGGTTTCTTCGATTCCGTTGCCACCGTCGGCCTCTGCGCTGGCCATGACATGCAGCTGCGCTGCGGCACGGGGCTCACCGAACTCGGCGAATCCCCCTCCGTGGGAGTGAGCCTGCGCGCCCTCTCCGAATGGGACATGACGGTCAACCACGCCTGGACAACCGCGGCGCACAACGTGCTGCGCGCGGCGCACACCTCGCGAGGCTACCGCTTCCAATCCCGCCCGGCGCGCGACGTCCTCGATACCCGGGCGCACGGAGTCCAAGTACGTTCGCCGGGCGTGCCCATCACGGCGTGGCTCACGCATCCACTCACCTTCAATATCCTGCACGAGCACTTCGCTGCGGAATTGGGTGTCGCTCCCTCTGCCCGGCGCGCCCAGCCGAAACTGGGCTCGGGCTACGCCGGCCGCCACATCCACGGCGGACTGGTCTATCTCGCGCCGGCACCCGACGTACTCTTTATCTTCCGCGGGCTCGCCGCCCACCACGCGGACGGTCTCCATGGTCGCGCCACGGCATTCGCTGGACTCCGGTTGCCGTCCACGGCGCTGGCCCCACTACTATGGTGTCACGGATTCCCTCGCGTGCTTCCCGGCACCTCGCTGGGGTAAAACGGCACGCCAACCAGACCCCGAGAAAGGACAGTACTGTGCCTGAGCATGCTATCTCCCAACTCGGAAACCGCTATCACGAGTGGGTGCGCACCCACCCGAATGCTGCGACGGAGTTTTCCGAAGCCATCGAGGACGTCCTCGATGACGCCGGCGTGGTCTACGACCGCGTCGCCACGCGTGTCAAGGGCTGGCCGTCGCTGAAGAAGAAGGCAAAGAAGCGCGACGCGGACGGCGCCCTGGCTTATCCCGATCCGTGGAATGACATTCATGACCTCGTCGGTGCGCGCGTCACCGTGTTCAACTCCACCGTTATCCCGCAAGCCATCGACATCCTGGGGCGTTCTTTCACGGTGCTGCGCAGTGTGGACAAGGCAGCAGAAACCCGCATTTCCGGCGGCTTCGGCTACGGCTCGCACCACCTCGTCCTGCAGGTCAACGACTCCCTGGAAGAGCTCGCCGAGTACGAAGGCTTTACCTTCGAGGTGCAAATCCGCACCGTCCTGCAGCACGCCTGGGCCGAGTTCGAGCATGATATCCGCTACAAGCAGGGCCCCAAGCCGCCCACGGCCCAAGTCGACCGTCTCTTCACACTTGCTGCGGGCCTGATCGAGCTCGCGGATCAACAGTTCGATGACATCGCGGCACTCATGGAGGTCGGCCCCGCCCCGCAAGATTCCGTGGAGATCAACGCCGAAACGCTTCCTGGCGTGCTCGCTGTCCTCCTCGGCGACGCGTTCCCCCGCCCGCGTTCTGAGCACATCCGGTTCCTCGCCGAGCTGCTCGAGGCCAACAATATCGACACCCTCGCTAAGCTCGAGGCCCTCCTTAATGAGCGCGACATCATCCGCGTACGCGAGGCCATGCGCTACCGCTACAAGCCGGGACAGGTCCGCCTCATCGACGACCTGCTGCTTCTGCACTTTGGCAAGGAGCACATCGAGGCCACCGCGGAGCTCGGCGACCGTGGCGACCGCCGCAAGCGCCTCCACCGGCGCCTCAAGCAGCTGCGCGCTTAGCCGTCACGCTAGCGGAACCCGCCGCGGAACTTCTCCATCTGGCGCCGCTCGCGCTTGGTAGGGCGTCCGGCGCCGCGATCGCGTACGGGCAGCGCCGGCATGAACTCCTTGGGCGGGGGCGGCGGTGCATGGTCGATGTAACACGTGCGCGCCACCGGCGCACCCACGCGCTTGCGTACCGTCGCGAGGACTTCCAAGTCGTGTTCGTGGTGGTTGCGCCACACGCGCACGCGGTCGCCTGGCACGACGTGCTGCGCAGGCTTCGTCGCGTTGCCGTTGAGCTTGACGTGTCCCGCCTTCACCGCATTCGCGGCCTCCGAGCGCGTCTTAAACATGCGCACGGCCCATACCCACGCGTCGATGCGGACGGGCTTTCCATCGGGTTGAGTCATAGAGACACCCCGGCTTAGTACTGGTCCTTGTGGTTGACGATCGAGCGCACCTTGGACCAGTTGTACACGCCGCCCACAACGGCGACGATGAGGCCAATCATGAAGAAGAACGTGCCATGTGTAAAGACCCACGCCGCAAGGACGCCGCCGCCCAGGCCCGCCGCGACGGAAATCACGGCGTTGCGGGAGTATTTGCGCACGTCTTGCTTGCGCTTCTCAATCGGATTGTTGGGGCGTCGCTGCATAGTCATGCCGGTCATTCTACCTTCGATAAGCGGCTGCGCCGGGTAGTTCCAGCCATGCCGTGAGCGATCAAGCTCGGTCCAGCTCGACCCAGCGCTCCCCTGCTGCTTTCGATGCCACCGCGCCCTGCGTAAGCGCCGCAAGCTCGGCGTCGAGTGTCTCCTGGCCGCCAGGCTCCAGCGCCAGAGTGAACGTCACTTGCGCGCCATAGGAGGTGTCCACCACCGCATAGCCACGCCCGCGTAGCTCGGCCTCAAGTCGCCCGGCCACACCATGATCAACGTCGACGGAATAGAGCTCACGCAGCGCCCTAGTCACACGCGGGACCTTCTCGAGCGTCTCACTCACCGCGCCGCCGTAAGCGTGGACGAGCCCGCCCGCGCCAAGTTTCACCCCACCGAAGTAGCGCACGACGACGGCCACAATGTCGAGCATGCCCGAGCCGCGCAGCACGTCGAGCATGGGACGGCCCGCCGTGCCCGAGGGCTCCCCGTCGTCGGAGGAACGCTCCACCGGGTTGGCTGCGTCGACGTGGTAAAGGTACGCCGAGCAATGGTGGCGGGCATCAGGAAAGCGCGCGCGGGCGGCATCGATAAACTCGCGCGCCTCCGCCTCGTCCCGAGCGCGGCCAATCAACGTGATGAACCGCGAACGCTTGATCTCAATCTCGTGCTCGACGGGCGCGCCTTCGACCGGGCGCTCATAAGAATCCATAAGCCCCTACCCTAGCGGGCGCAACTTAGTGCGACGCCACCAAGTAGTCGTACTCCGAGGTGCCCGGCTTCAGGTGCTGGCACGAAATCTTGGAATTCGACATGCGCTCAAGCAAGCCATCCAAGTCAGCCGCGCGGCCCAGCTCCACGCCGACGAGCGCTGCGCCCGTCTCGCGGTTATTGCGCTTCAAGTACTCAAAGAGCGTGATGTCATCGTCCGGGCCCAGGATTTCCGTAAGGAAGTGGCGCAGCTGCCCCGGCTCTTGCGGGAAGTTCACCAGGAAGTAGTGCTTGAGCCCGCGGTGCACGAGCGAGCGTTCCATGACCTCGTTGTAGCGCAGCACGTCATTGTTGCCGCCCGAGATGACGCACACGACCACGGAATCCGGCGTGAGCTTGAGGTCGCGCAGGCCCGTGACGGACAGGGCGCCAGCGGGCTCGGCGATGATGCCCTCGTTCTGGTACAGGCCAAGCATCTCCGTACACACGGCCCCCTCGGAGACGGTGGACCAGTGCAGGCGCCCTTGGTTGGCCTCGAGGACCTGGAAGGGCAGGTCGCCAATGCGCTTGACGGCCGCGCCATCCACGAAGGGATCGACGGACTCCAAGGTCACCGGCTCGTTCGCCGCGAACGCTGCGGTGAGCGAGGCAGCGCCGGCCGGCTCGATGCCGATAATCGCCGTGCGCGGCGCCATGTCCGCAAGGTACGACGTGATGCCGGAGAGCAGCCCGCCGCCACCCACGGGGACGACGATGGCGTCGAGCGACTTGCCCAAGGAGGCCAGCTGGCTCACGACCTCCGCGGCGATGGTGCCCTGGCCGGTGATCGTGTCGCGCGCGTCGAAGGGTTCGATGAAGATGGAGCCGCGCTCGGCGGCATCGGCATGCGCGGCCGCCGCGGCCTCGTCAAAGTTCGCGCCGGTGACGACGAGCTCGACCATGTCGCCGCCGTGGACCACGATGCGGTCGCGCTTCTGCTTGGGCGTCGGCTCCGGCACGTAGATCTTGCCTTGGATGCCCATGGTCCGGCAGGCATACGCCACGCCCTGCGCGTGGTTGCCGGCCGAGGCCGTCACGATACCGTGCGCGCGCTGTTCCGGCGTGAGATTCGTGATGGAAAACAGAGCGCCGCGGATCTTATAGGAACGCACGTCCTGGAGATCCTCGCGCTTCAGGTAAACCTCGCAGCCCGTTTCCTGGGACAGTCGCGGGCAGTACTGCAACGGCGTCGGCGCAATCTCCGAGGAAATTCGTGCCTGGGCCTGGCTGATATCGGAGGCGTGAATGGGCTCGAATACTGCGGAGTTAGTCATGCTGAGTCATTTTAGACCCCATGGTCGCCGCCCGCGCGATTACCTAGCGATCGACCGATTAGTCCGGCATTTCATCTCACTTTTACCTCTGTGTTAACCCTGTGTTACCTGCATGCACTTGGATGTTGCCTCGTCATATTTCTCGTACTCTCAAGGAGCTCATGTATGGCCATCCGCCGCACTCTCGCCCTGTGCACGCTCGCCGCGACCACGCTCACCGTCCCCGCCATTCCGGCCCAAGCCACCATCGTCGCCTCTCCCATCGTCGATTCCGTTGCCGACGCCTCGCTCAAGGTCGAGCCGCTCGGCGCCTACGACTCTGGCGTGCTTGGCGAGTCCGCCGCGGAGATCGTCGCTTTCCACGCCGCGTCGAAGCGCATCCTCGCCGTCAACGCGCACTCCGGCGAAATCGACATCCTCGACGCCTCGGATCCGGCCGCGCCGCACAAGGTCGGCGTCGTCTCCGCCGGCGGCGACCAGGAGATCAACTCCGTCGCCGTGCGCCCCGACGGCCTGGCTGTCGCCGCAGTCCAGCAGGCCGATAAGACGCAGGACGGCGAGGCCCTCTTCTTCAACGCTGCCACCGGCAAGGAGCTCGGCCGCGTCACCATCGGTGCCTTGCCCGATAACGTCCACCTCACCGCGGATGGGAAGTTCGCCCTGCTCGCCAACGAGGGCGAGCCGTCCAACGAGCTCACCGCCGAGGGCACGGACTACGTCGCAGACCCCACCGGCTCCGTGTCCGTCATCGCCTTGCCTTCCGATGCCGCCGCCCCCACCCAGGCAGACGTCCGCACCGCTGGCTTCGAGGCGTACGACGCGAAGTACGCTGCCGGCGAGCTCGACCCCGCCATCCGCGTCTTCGGTCCTTCCGACGCCGACTCGAAGCCGTCGACCGACTTCGAGCCGGAGTACATCTCCTCTGTTGGCGATACCGCCTACGCGTCGCTGCAAGAGGCGGGCGCCATCGCCATCATCGACATCCCGTCGGCGACCGTCACCGACGTCGTCCCGGCTTTTATCGCGGACCACTCAAAGACCCCGATCGACCCGTCCAACAAGGATGACAAGATCGAGCTGCGCACCCTACCGGTCAAGGGTCTGTCCATGCCGGACTCCATCGGCGCGTTTACTGCCGGCGACGAGACCTACTTCGCGACGGCCAACGAGGGCGACGCCCGCGAATGGGGCGACGAGGACGGTTCCGGCGTGTACACCGACGAGGCCGAGATCAAGGACCTCATCGAGGTTGGCAAGGTCTGCGAGGGCGTCGAACTTCCCGAGGGCTTCGACGACACGTCCTTCGCCGGCAATCTCAAGGTCTCCACCGCGTCCGGCTGGAACGAGGAGAAGAGCTGCTTCGACGAGTTCTACGCCTACGGCTCCCGCTCCTTCTCCATCTACGACGCCGCCGGCAACGTCGTCTTCGACTCCGGCTCCGACTTCGAGGAGATCACCGCCCGCCTCCACGAGCAGGGCGTCCTCAACTTCAACGCGGATAACGAGGATCCGGAGGCCGACGACCGCTCCGATAACAAGGGGCCCGAGCCCGAGGCTCTCACCATCGGCAAGGTCGGCGAGCGCACCTACGCCTTCATCGGTGCTGAGCGCGTGGGCGGCATCTTCGTCTACGACGTCACCGACCCGCGCAACGCCCAGTACGTCACCTACGTCAACAACCGCGACTTCTCCGTGGGCTACGACGACAAGAACTACGAGGCCACGAAGGCCGCCGGCGACCTCGGGCCCGAGGGACTTACCTTCGTTGACAAGAAGGACTCCCCCAACGGCGAGTACCTTCTCATCTCCGGCAACGAGGTCTCCGGCACTACGACCGTCTTTAAGGTCACCGACCTCGTGCCCGCCGACGCCGATAACGATGACGACGACCAGGGCGATTCCGGCAGCTCCGCCGCCTCGTCCGACGCCGGTTCCTCGGTCGGCACCGCGTTCGGCGTCGTTGCCGCGGCTCTGGCCGCCGTCCTGGGCACAGTGAGCATAGTTCCGGGCGCACCAGCCACGCTGCTGCGTCTCCTGCCAGCACCGCTGCGCCACGCCCTGAACTCCGCCCTGGGCCACTAAGCCCCTTGGCGGGGGCATTCCCTCCCGCCAGGCACCCCAACCTGCTAGATTCAGGTGCGTTCCATTTCCGTTCGCACTGTCGTCACCCCAAGGAATAATTCTTATGCGCGCACGTCGTCTCTCAGTCGCGCTGGTCGCCGCAACCAGCACCGCCCTCGCCCTCGTCACGCCGGTCGCTGGCGCCGAAAGCTCCGAGTCTCAGGGCGCCTCCAGCGCTCAGTCCCAGGACTCCGGTTCCTCTGAGGACACAGCAAGTGACGGAGTGAAGCCCGGCGGCGAGGGCAAGGAGGGCATCACCGACGGCGAGAAGACCGACGGCACGGAGACCACGAAGACCGCACTGTCCAAGGAGTGCCAGGCCGAGGTCGACGCCGCCAAGGAAGCCCACAAGAAGGCCGTCAAGGATGGCACCGCAGGTTCTTCGTTCATGGGTCCGCAGGAACTCGCTCTGGGCATCGTCAACGGCTACGGTTCCTCCGGCATGCCCGACAAGCCGGACTGCGTCGAGAAAGAAAAGGATGACAAGCCCGTCGAGCTGCCGGACTGGCTCAAGTGGGCTGAGCTCTCCCCCGAAGGCAAGGAAGCCTTCGCCTGGATCAACCTGATCCTGTCCGTCATCGGTGGCCTCATCGGCCTCGCAAGCACCCTCGTCAAGGTCAATCCGGAGTTCGGCAAGGACATCAACGGCGCGCTCACTGGCATGCTCAAGCAGGTCAACGGCGCGATGAGCAACGCCCAGAAGCAGTTCCGCCTCTAGGGCTACGCAATAAAAAAGGGCGGGTGCGCACATGCGCACCCGCCCTTTCATTCGTGTTTAGCCGAAGATCTCCTGCGAGGCGATCTCCGCACCCTTCACCAGGGACTCGAGCTTCGCCCAGGCGATCTGCTCATGAATGCGTCCGCCCAGGCCACAGTCCGTCGAAGCGATGACATTCTCTGGGCCGACGAGCTCCGCGAACGTGTGGATGCGGTCGGCCACCAGACGCGGGTCCTCGATGAGGTTCGTCGAGTGCGAGACGACGCCCGGGATAATGACGGTGCCTTCCGGCAGCTCGCGCTTCTGCCACACGCGCCACTCCGCGCCGTGGCGGACGTTCGCCGCCTCGAAGGTGAGGCCGCCGACCTCGGCGCGCAGGATTTCGTCGACGATCTCCTCGAACGGGATGTCCGTGGAGTGCGGGCCGTGCCAGGAACCCCAGCAGATATGCAGGCGCACCTTCGACTTGTCGATGCCCTTAATCGCGTCATTGAGCACCGCAATGCGGTCGCGCACGAAGCCCTGGAAGTCCTTCACGGACGGCTCCGGATTGATCTGGTCCCAGGCCTCCGCGAGGTCCGGCGCGTCGAACTGGACGGTGAGGCCCGCGTCCGTAATCGCCCTGTACTCGTGCGAGAGCGCCTCACCACAGGCTTGCACGACCTCCAGGTCGGTCTTGTAGTACTTGTTGCCCAAGCGCGCGGCCGATCCCGGGGACAGGGCCGCCACAAAGCCTGCCGATGCCCCCGCCTTGCCCATCGCATCCTTCAGCAGCTTGACGTCGGCGTCAACTTCCTTCTGCCCGATGTAGGTAATCGGGCCCGTGAACTCCGGGTTGGCAACCTTTTTGCGGCCGGTGAAGATGCCGGACTCCGGGTCATTGTAGGCTTCGTTGAAGATGGCGCGGTCGCGGCGGTCAACGAAGGAAGTGAGCTTGATATTGCCAGGCTCGGAACGCTGAATGGCGTTGGCTTCCCAGCGGTCCTTGTCCGTCATGGTGAGGCCGCCCAGGCGGCTAAAGGAGTAGTTCCACCACGCGCCATAGTCCACGGCGCCGGAGGTGATGTGGCCGTACTCGCCTTCATTGATGATGTCGATGCCCAGATCGACCTGGCGCTGCACGACCTCCTCGACGGCGCGCTCGAGGATGGCGAAGAACTCGTCGTCCGTGATCTCGTCGGCGGAGCGCTTGAGATTCGCCTCCAGTAATTCCGGGGTACGCGGCAGCGAGCCGACGTGCGTGGTGCGAATCTTCTGGGACATGGAAGGTGCTCCTTATGTGAGGTGAACTAGACTGTGCTGTCTACCCTAACCCAAACCTCTTTGTCCGCCCGTTTTATATTCACACCGGGGCTATCCCAGAATGCCCGCGCCCATCGTCGCCTTGAGATCGCCCATGAGGTTGCCGGAACGCTCCACGCGCAGGTGCTCGCCGAGGACCATCATCGTAGACTCGTCGCCGTTGACGAGCGTCAAGTAGACGTCGGACTCGCCCTTGTTCTTGAGCAGGACGTTCTTCAGTCGCGCGATAGTGTCGAGCGTGCACTGCTCGGTGCGCATGGTCAGCCGCAGCGGCAGGCCAACGCCGCCGCCGGGGCCTAGGTCCGGCACACGGATATCGGAGCAGAACAGCGAGCGGCGGTCGTCGCGGATCTTCACGTTGACCTTGGCCAGAATGATGTTGTCTTCCACAATCTGCGGCGCGACGAGCGAGTAGACCTGGTTGAACACGAGGATGTCGACCTGCGCGCCGTTGTGGTCTTCGACCGTGACGATAGCCCACGGCGAGCCGTCCTTCTTCGAGTAGCGGCGGTCGACCGCTGAGATGATGCCGCCGATGACAAGCTCCTGGCCGTTGTGAACCTCATCCGCCAGGATCTTGGGCAGCGGCGTATCGGTTTGCTCCGCGAGCGCCTCTTCGAAGCCGTCGAGCGGGTGGCCCGAGACATACAGACCCAGCATTTCGCGCTCGAGCGCCAGCTCGTGCTTGCGGTCCCAGTGCTCGTCCGGAATGTCAATGGCAAACGCGCTCATCGTCTCTTCGCTTTCCGCGCCGAGTCCCGCAAAGAGATCGAACTGGCCCTTGTCCGCGGCTTTCTTCGTGGTCTGCACCGCGTCCACCGCGTCTTCGTGGATGAGCATGAGACCTTTGCGCGGATGCTCCATGTCATCGAAGGCCCCGGCCTTAATGAGCGACTCCGTCACACGCTTGGTACACGCCACGAGGTCGATCTTGTCCAGATAGTCCGAGAAGTTCTTGAAGTGTCCCTTCTCCTCGCGGGCCTTGACGATGGCCTCGACGACTTCAGCACCGACGTTGCGGATAGCGCCCATACCGAAGCGAATATCCTCGCCGACAGCCTGGAAGTCCGTGTGCGACTCGTTCACCGACGGCGGCAGCACCCGGATGCCCAGGTGGCGGCAGTCCGAGAGATAAATGGCCGACTTATCCTTCTTATCCGAGACCGACGTGAGCAGCGCCGCCATGTACTCCGGCGCAAAATAGGCCTTGAGGTACGCGGTCCAGAACGAGACCAGGCCGTAGCCTGCCGCGTGCGACTTGTTAAACGCGTAGGACGCGAACGGCTCGATGGTGCCCCACAGCGCGTCCATCGCGTCCTTGGAGTAGCCGTTAGCCTGCATGCCGGACCAGAACTTGTCGTACTGCTTGGCCAGCACCTCCGGCTTCTTCTTACCCATGGCTTTACGGAAGCCATCTGCCTCGCCGGCCGTGTAGTTCGCGACCTTCTGCGAGATACGCATGATCTGCTCCTGGTAGACGATCAGACCGTAGGTCTCGTCCAGGATCTCCTTGAGCGGCTCTTCCAGCTCCGGGTGAATCGGCGTAATGGGCTTGCGTCCGTTCTTGCGGTCCGCGTAGTCCCAGTGCGCGTTCACGCCCATCGGGCCCGGACGGTAAAGCGCCAGCGACGCCACGATGTCTTTAAAGCCCGTCGGCTTCATGCGCTTGAGCAGCTCCTGCATACCACCCGAGTCGAGCTGGAAGATGCCCAGCGTCTCACCGTGCGACAGCAGGTCGTAGACCTTTGAGACGTTCGGATCGTCCGCATGCAGCTCCTCGAGTTTCAAGTCAATGCCGCGGTTCTTCTTGATATTCGCCAGCGCGTCACCAATGACCGTGAGGTTGCGCAGGCCCAGGAAGTCCATCTTCAGCAGGCCAATGGCCTCACATGCCGGGTAATCCCAGCCCGTGATGTACGCGCCGTCCGAACGCTGCCACATGGGGATATGGTCCATGAGCGACACGGACGCCATAATGACGGCACACGCGTGGACGCCTGCCTGGCGCACCACGCCCTCGAGGCCGCGCGCGGTTTCGTAAATGCGCTTGACGTCCGGGTCCGTCTCGATCATCTGTCGGACCTCGGTCGCCTCCGAGTAGCGCGGGTGCTCCGGGTCCATGATGCCCGAGAGCGGAATATCCTTCGCCATGATCGCCGGCGGCAGCGCGCCGTTGATGCGGTCCGCCATCTGGAAGCCCGGCTGACCGTAGTTCACCTTCGCCGAGTCCTTGATGGCCTGCTTCGTCTTCACCGTACCGAAGGTGATGACCTGCGCGACCTTGTCCTCGCCCCAACGCTCCGCGGCGTATTGAATCATCTCGCCACGGCGGCGGTCATCGAAGTCGATATCGATATCCGGTGCGGATGGACGCTCCGGGTTGAGGAATCGCTCGAACAGGAGACCATGCTCGATGGGGTCGATATTGGTAATTGTCAGTGCGTACGCCACGAGCGCGCCTGCCGCAGAACCACGGCCCGGGCCCACCCAAATGCCGACGGAGCGCGCGTGCTTGATGAGCTCGGCGACGATGAGGAAGTAGGACGGGTAGCCCTTCATGTCGATGACGCTGATTTCGTACTGCGCGCGCTCGATGTATTCCTGCGGCACCTCTTCGCCGGGGAAGCGCGCCTGGAGGCCCTCCATGACCTGGTTGGTCAGCCACGACGTCGGGGTCTCGCCCTCCGGCACGTCGGCGATCGGCATGCGGTCGAGCGGATGCTCCTCCCACAGCTCGCTGTAGTCCTGTACACGCTCGGCAATCCACAGCGTGTTATCGCAGCCATCCGGGACCATGTCGTCCCAAATCTCACGCATCTGCGCAGCCGACTTGATGTAGTAGCCCGTGCCATCGAACTTGAAACGGTCCTGGTCCATGAGCGTCTTGCCGGTCTGCACGCAGAGCATCGCCTCGTGCGAGGCCGCCTGCGACTCGAGCACGTAGTGGCAGTCATTCGTCACCAGCGGCGGCAGGTCGAGCTTGCGCCCGATTTCCAGCAGCTCGGAGCGCACGCGCGTCTCGATGTCGAGGCCGTGGTCCATGAGCTCAAGGAAGTAATTATCTTTGCCGTAGATGTCCTGCCACATCGCCGCGGCCTCGAGCGCCTCATCAAACTGTCCCAGGCGCAGGCGCGTTTGCACGTCGCCCGACGGGCACCCCGTCGTCGCGATGATGCCATCCGCATGTTCGGCGATCAGCTCCGCGTCCATGCGCGGGTACTTACCCAACTGCCCCTCGTACGACGCCAGCGAAGACAGACGGAACAAGTTCTTCAAACCCGTCGCGTTCTCAGCGAGCATGGTCTGGTGCAGGTACGAGCCGCCGCCCGCGACGTCATCGCGCTTCTGGTCCGGCGTACCCCAGTGCACACGCTTCTTATTGAAGCGCGACTCCGGAGCCATGTACGTCTCAATACCAATAATCGGCTTAATCCCCGCCGAGGTCATGCGCTGGTAAAACGCATTCGATCCAAACATGTTGCCGTGGTCCGTCATGCCCACGGCTGGCATCCCCTGACGCTTGACCTCCTCCGAGAGCAGGTCCACCTTCGCCATACCATCCAGCATGGAAAACTCGGTGTGATTATGCAGGTGAACAAAGGAGGAGTTTTTCGCCATGCAGACAGTCTAGCGGCCGCGTCAAACCCCCGAAGCCGTCCCTTTTGATGAGAAACGTTTCCCGCCACACGGCTAGCGGAGTACATTAATCTCCGATGTTTTACACCATTGCCGCCTACCTCATGTGGGGCTTCTTCCCCGCATTCTTCCCGCTGCTGCTGCCCGCCTCTCCCCTCGAGATTCTCGCGCACCGCGTCATTTGGACCGCGGTACTCGTCACGGGTTTCCTCGTCGTCACCGGCGGCTGGCGCGAACTCTCGCGCCTCGACAAGAAGACCTGGGCCTGGCTCGCCGCGGCCGGCGTGTTCATCTCCGTCAACTGGGGAACCTACGTCGTGGCCATCAACTCGGGCCATGTTGCCGATGCCGCCCTCGGCTACTTCATCAATCCCCTCGTCTCCGTCGCGCTCGGCCTGGTTTTCTTAAAAGAAAGCCTGCGCAAGCTCCAGGCCGTCGCCGTCGGCATCGCCGCCATCGCGGTCATTTACCTCACCTTCTTCACCGGCCAGGCGCCCTATATCTCGCTTCTGCTCGCCTTCTCTTTCGGCATCTACGGCCTCATTAAGAAGCAGGTCCGCGTCTCCTCGACCGGCTCCGTTGCCGCCGAGACCCTCGTCGTCCTGCCCGTCGCGCTCATCTACGTCCTGTGGCTCGAATCCTCCGGCGCCGGCACGTTTACTTCCGAAGGCCCCCTGCACATCGTGCTGCTCATCGGCTCCGGTCTCGTCACCGCGCTGCCGCTGCTCTGCTTCGCCCAAGGGGCCAAGGCCCTTCCCCTGTCGACCGTGGGCATGCTCCAGTACATGACGCCACTCATGCAGATGCTCTGGGCGCTCTTCGTCACCCACGAGCACTTCTCGACGCACCGCTGGATCGGCTTCGGCATCATCGGACTCGCCGTCGCCGTCTACTTCACAGACCTCATCCAAATGGCTGCCGCCCGCCGCAAGCGCTCGCGCTCAGCGGCATGAACGTGCCGGTGATACTGAGATTTTCGTGAGAAGCGTTAGTTTCTGTGGATAACTCCCCGAATTTCGCCCACTCTATTGGGCAACCGGCGCAGGTTGTCCACAGGAAAATATG
>NZ_KQ961719.1:0-1280 GCF_001563605.1 Corynebacterium sp. CMW7794 | reverse complement strand
GGACCTGACCCCTGTTTGGTGGACACCTGATATCCAGCCCGGTTGGGTTGGGAAGAAAGGTAATCTACCACCATGCCTAGGTACTCCGAACAGTTCAAACGTGATGCTGTGGCCCTCTATGAAAACAATGAGGACCTTTCACTTCACGCGGCTTCAGCAGAGCTTGGAGTCAATCGTTCCTCGCTTTTCTCCTGGCTTCAGCAATACGGCACCGGCAAACGTGCCCGCACGAAGGCCATGCGCGACAACGCCAAGGAGACGACTGATTCCGAGCGAATCCGCCAGCTAGAAAAAGAGAACGCGAAGCTGCGCGAAGAACGCGATATTCTGCGCAAGGCCGCGAAATATTTTGCCGAAGAGACACGCTGGTGATCCGCTTCCAGTTTGTCTATGACCACCGAACCGAGTATTCGGTCAAGCGGATGTGCCATGTGTTAAAGCTCAATCGCTCCTCGTTTTATAAATGGGTCAACACCCGCGAAAATCGCAGGTTAAAGATGTATTCCGATGCCCTTATTGGTGCAAGAATCAAGGCCATCTTCGATGATGAGAACGGGCTTTATGGTGCTAAACGCATCGCTGCAAGCCTCAACGACGATACGGACTTCGGCCCGATCAACCATAAGAAGGTCGCACGCATCATGAAATCCATGGGGCTAAAAGGCTTTAGCAAACGGCGTCGATGCATCACCACTAGGCGTAAGCCTGGTCACCGTGTCATGCCAGATTTAGTAGGCCGTACATTCACCGCTGACGAGCCGAACCGTGTGTATGTCGGCGACATTACCTACCTGCCGTGTAAGGGCGGTAAGAACATGTACCTTGCCACGGTCATTGACACCTATTCACGAAAACTTGCAGGTTATGCACTCGCAGACCACATGCGTGTCTCACTGGTCATCGAGGCTTTGTCCCATGCCAGCACAGTCCGCGGAAGCCTTGACGGGGCTATTTTCCATTCTGATCATGGAAGTGTGTACACCTCACAGGCGTTTAGGGACCACTGCGCCCAACTTGGTGTGCGCCAATCCATGGGCGCGGTGGGAACTAGTGCCGATAATGCCCTGGCAGAGTCATTTAACGCCACCTTAAAACGTGAAGTGCTACGTGATCGGAAAGTCTTTGATAATCCCATTATCTGCCGGCAGGAAGTCTTCCGATGGTGCATGCGCTACAACACACGCAGACGACACTCCTGGTGCAACCTTCTAGCCCCCGATGACTTCGAAGCACTCACATCAGCTACACTGACCCAAGCAGCATAGCTAACCCCCGACGTG
>NZ_KQ961718.1:0-964 GCF_001563605.1 Corynebacterium sp. CMW7794 | reverse complement strand
ACTACCTAATACTATGCAAAAATGTAAAATTATCACACAAAACATAAACAATCAAAATCAGCCATTTCCGCACCTTTTCCTCTGTCCACTTTCAACCGTCCCTCCAAATGTAAAATGGCCTATCGGAATACATTTCCTACATCCTAACTACTATAAAACAACCTTTAGACTTACGTTTGCTACTCTCATGGTCTCAATACTGCCGCCGAAATTCTGTCCCACATACTAAATCTCTTCCCGTCATTATCGCCCGCATCCGGTGCCGTAAATGCAAAACAAATACCATCTATGTCTTCCACACCATCATTTTACTATGCCTGCCACCATCCATTTGTCTTTTGCACCATATCTTCATAACCTGTCACCTTGAAACTACCTCTGCATGCCACCTACCGACCAACTTTCATGTTCTGTTTCGACCTACCTCTTGTAAATGACAAATCACCTTTTTCATCGTATGCACCTTATTCTCCACATCACAATGCACTATTGCTTTTGCTTTTTCACCTCTCATATCCTATTGCTATTAGATGAAATATAATAAAAATTGTCCTCCACCCATAACACCTCTCACTCCCACCTACTGAACATGTCTGGACCCTGCCCTCATATCACCTGCGTTTCCGTTAAACTATCGGTTGCGGCCATATCTACCAGAAAGCACCGTTTCCCGTCCGATCAACTGTAGTTAAGCTGGTAAGAGCCTGACCGAGTAGTGTAGTGGGTGACCATACGCGAAACTCAGGTGCTGCAATCTTTATTTCTTTTTTTTTTTTTTTTCTCTCTAGTTTCTTGGCTTCCTATGCTAAATCCCATAACTAACCTACCATTCGATTCAGAAAAATTCGCACTATCCAGCTGCACTCTTCTTCTGAAGAGTTAAGCACTCCATTATGCTCATTGGGTTGCTACTACTTGATATGTACAAACAATATTCTCCTCCGATATTCCTACAAAAAAAAAA
>NZ_KQ961717.1:0-64393 GCF_001563605.1 Corynebacterium sp. CMW7794 | reverse complement strand
AGCTGAGGTAGGAACTAAACCCAGGACGCTTCACCCCCGCCACCCACGTGAATATTGGCTTCAACCTTTGCTTCGCTGTTTCGCGGACACACCGGTATCCCTTCGGCTCAACAAGCTAGCTCAGTCTACTCAGAGAGGGGCGATTCGAATTGCACTTGGGCCTGCAACCAGATGTACGCATGCATACTCCTATACAAACGCTGGCTGGTACCAAACACAGCTCGGCCACGCCCGGAAATAACCGCTGGCTAGACCAAACCCCTGTCTATTTCGGGCCATATGCCCCCAAATAAAGGATGTGCGATGTCTAGCTAGCGATAACTAGACAGCGACTGGTTCCTGAGCAGCTTTACGCTCGCGGCGAATGCCGCGAAGGTGCTGGACAACCGTGACGATGGCTGCGCCGGCGAGGAAGATGTAAATGCCGATGGAAATGGGGCCATCGGCAAGCGCGGAGAGCTCGCCACCGGAAATGGTGAGCGCACGGCGAAGCTCAACCTCGGCCAGCGGCCCGAGGATGAAGCCCATAAGGACCGGCGCGACCGGCATGTTGTACTTGCGCATGAGGAAGCCCAGAATTCCGAAGCCGAGCATGAGGGCGACGTCGACGATGGAGGCACCCACTGCGTAGACACCCAGCGTGGTCAGGACAGCGATGCCGGCGTAGAGGTAGTTGTGCGGAATGTAGAGCAGCTTTGCCCACATCGGTGCAAGGAACAGGTTCAGCGTCACGAGGACGACGAGCGCCAGGAAGAGCGACGCGATGAGTGTCCAGACGAGGTCACCGGAGCGCTCGAAAAGGAGCGGTCCGGGCTGCAGGCCGAATTGCTGGAACGCCCCCAGAAGGATGGCTGCGGTCGCAGAGGTGGGCAGACCGATGGCGAGCAAGGTACCCAGCGACGTACCTGCAGAAGAGTTGCCGGCAGCTTCCGGTGCAGCAAGGCCGTTGATGGAGCCAGTCGTGCCGAAGTCCGTCTGGCCCTTCTTCTTCGCGATGCGCTTCTCCGTGCCGTACGCCATGAAGGTCGGCACCTCAGAACCACCGGCTGGGATGAGACCGAACGGCGCGCCGAACGCTGTGCCGCGCAGCCAGGATGGAAGCGCGCGACGGAAGTCTGCCTTAGACATGGTCGCCTTGGTGGTGCCGAGCTTGAAGTCAGGCGGCGAAACCTTGATGGTCGCTGCGGTGTGGAGGATTTCCCCCACCGCGAGCAGGCCGACGGTCACGACGACGATATCGATGCCGTCGAAGAGTTGCGGAATGTTGAAGGTAAAGCGCTCCGTTCCGGACGGGCCGTCGATACCAACGAAGGACAATGCAAGACCGATGGCGAGTGCGCCAAGACCGCGGATGATGGACTCCGAGACGACCGAGGAGATGGCGAAGAATGCGAAGACAGCAAGCGCGAAGTACTCCGCCGGGCCGAATTGGGTGGCGAGCAGGACGAGGTACGGCGAGAAGAACGCGACGATGAGCGTCGAGATGAAACCACCGATGAACGCACCAATCGCAGCGGTCGCAAGGGCCGTGGCTGCGCGTCCGTCGCGAGCCATGCGGTGGCCCTCGAGTGAGGAGGCAATGGCCGAGGCCTGGCCCGGCGTGTTGAGTAGGATGCCTGCGGTCGAGTCGCCAAAGAGACCACCGAAGTAGACCGCCGAGAACATGATGAAGGCACCGGTGGGATCGAGAGTGAACGCGATAGGCAGCAGCAGGGCCACTGCCATCGACGAGCCGAGGCCGGGCAAGACACCGACCGCAGTACCAAGCACGGCACCGATAACGAGGTAGATGAGGTTGGCTGGCGTGAGCGCCGCGCCGAAGCCCGCAATGAGTGAAGTCAGTTGCTCCATGATTTAGATACCTCCGAAGAAGCCGGCCGGAAGATTGAGTCCCAGACCCAAGGCGAAAATGAAGTAGGTCACTGAACCCACAATGAAGCTGATAGCGAGATCGCGCGGCCAGTTCTTGCCGCCCAATACCTGGGAGATGGCGAAGAAGAGAAGCGACGAGGTGAGGATCCACCCCAGGTACGGAAGCACCGCAATGGTGAGGACGAAGGCCACGACGACGGCACCCCACGTCTTCCAGTCCGTGGGCGGGTTGGCGACCTCCGCGCTGGGCGGGAGGTCTGCGTCCGCGTCGTCACTCAGCGTGGAGATGTGACGCTCGTCTTCGTCGATGCCGCCGAGGTCATCAAGCAGGTCCGTCGAGACGTTGCTGGACGTATTGTGCGTGGAGTCACGCAGGCGCTGCGGCTTAGCGAAGACATCCGCCGCCAGGACTGCGGCGAGCACAAGGCAGCCGATGCCCACTCCCGTAGGTAAGAAGAGCGGGCCGGGGATGGTCTCACCGATGACCTGGATGGTCGAGCGACCCAGCAGCATCCACAGGCCCACAAGCCCCAGGAGCGCGGCAAGCACGAGCTCGCCGTAGCTGCGCTTCGCCGGCGTCTTGTCCGGCTTTACTTTCGTTGCCGTTGTCATAGTCCAAGCACCTCCACGAGGTCGATTGCGTTCTTGTGTTCTTCTTCGAAGAAGCGGGTTGCGTCATCACCGGTGACCAGCGCGTCGGACCAGCTATTGCGCTCGGCCATCTGCGTCCAGTCCTCGGTGTCATGGACTTCTTGGAGGATGTTCGTGAGCTCCTGGCGAGCTTCCTCGCTGATTCCCGGAGGCGCGACAAATCCACGCCAGTTCGACGCAACAACGTCGACGCCCGACTCCGTGAACGTGGGGATGTCATCGAGTCCTGGTTGGCGCTCCGCCGAGGAGATACCCAGGACACGCAGCGTGCCGTTTTCGACCTGGTCCTGGACTTCCTTGTAGCCCGTGTAACCAACATCGACGGAGTGAGAGAGCAGCGAGTTGAGCAGATCGCCGCCGCCTTCGAACGGGATGTACTTCATTTCGTCAACGGTGAGACCAGAAGCGAGTGCCGTCTTCGACGCGAGCAAGTGGTCCGTGTTACCGATGGATGCACCGCCCACCGCAATAGACTGCGGGTTGGACTTCCATGCCGCGACGTAGTCCTCCATCGTCTGGAAGGGCGAGTCTGCGGGGACGACCACCACCGAATATTCTTCGGTGTACTTCACGACGGGCGTGACATCCGAGATCTGGACGCCGGGCTGCGCAATTTCCGCGGAGGCAATCATGCCGCCACCGGTGACGAGAATCGTATTCTCGTTACCCGTCATCTCCGAGAGCTTAGTGAGCGCAATCGTGCCGCCCGCACCCGGAATATTGACGACCTGGACGTTGCCCACAATGTTGTGGTCACGAGCGACTTGTTGGATGGCTCGAGCTGTCGTATCCCAACCACCACCGGGATTCGCACCGGCGATGATGGTGAGTGACGAACGCGATGTAGCGCCCGAGCCCACGGCAGCAGAGAACCAAAGTCCTGTTGCTGTGAGTACGAGCGCCACGACCGCGAGTATCGGTGTGAGTGCCTTTTTCACTTTTATTCCTTGGGGAGAGCGTTGTCATAACCTTTAGCCTCTTGTTGGGGCCTGGATACACAATGTAGCGTCTCCTGTGACGGAGGACACCCGCTCCCCTGGAGCAAGAGCCGAATTACATTCATTTGGTCTATCAACCCGCAAGGTAAATCTGTGTGACGTAGGATTCTTTTCTGTGAGTGCTCCGAAGTTCTTCCGCTGGACAGCAGCGATTGTTCTCGCGCTGCTGCTCGGTTCTCTCTTTTCCTACTTCGGGCTCGCCGCCGCGTGGATTCTGGCTGGCATTCTCGCCTCTGCCACCGTGGCGATGACGACACATCACGAACTCCCGCTTCACCGCCTGATTGACAAGTCAGCGCGGGGTGTCATTGGCGTACTGGCAGGCATCCCCATGGCGGTAGCGACACTCGATGAGCTCACCGCCGTCGCTTTGCCAGGCCTCCTCGTCTCGATCCTCACCATCGCGATTGGCTTCGGTTTTGGCCTCCTCCTCGCGAAACGGGAGCCAAGTATCTCCGGCCAAACGGGAATCCTGTGCCTACTTCCCGGTGGGTCGTCGACCATGCCCGCTATTGCCAAGGAGACCGGTGCGCACTTCCAGCTGGTCTCGCTTACGCAATATCTGCGCCTCCTTATCGTGTCGAGTTCGCTGCCGATTCTGGGTAGCTTCCTTGACCACGGTGAGAACGCACCGCACGCATCCGCCAACTCGGACATCTCGAGCCCTGGCGTCTTGGCGCTCCTCGTCGTCTTTGCTGTAGCAGGTCCGCATCTGGGCAAGCTCCTTCGCTTGCCCGCTCCACACCTCTTTGCCCCGATGTTGCTCACTGTAGGGCTCGCGGCGCTCCTCCCCGATGCCACGATTGCACTGCCGTGGGAGATGAAAGTGGCCTCGCATATCCTCATCGGCTTTATGTGCGGTGGTGGCATCACGCCAGCAACGCTCAAGCTCTTCGCCAAGCAAATTCCGATGGTGCTCGCCGCTGTGGCGGCGACCATCGGGGCGTGCGCTCTCACTGCGTGGGGAATCATGGAATGGCTGGGCATCCCCTACTTTGACGCGTATTTGGCCACCAGCCCGGGCGGACTGGAGACCGTCATCTCGCTTGCCACGGAAGCCGAGCACAGCCCGACCATCATTACGCTACAGCTCATCCGCGTCACGATCATCATGCTGATCGCGGGCTGCCTCGCCCCCATCATTAACTTCCTCACGCGGCGTCGCTAGCCCGTACCGCACGGTGTTTCTCGACCACGCGTTTTCGTGCTCCACGTTTCGTGTCGACGCACTCTTTTATAGTCTCCATTACGTGCCGTAGGGTCAGACTTTGTCCCCACCAAGCCAGACGCTAAAGCACAGCTCCGATGAAGTCCCTGGGCATAGACGCATCCAAGACAAGTCAGGCGCATGCAAATGTGCGACCAAAACCACCCCGAGGATCACTGCAAGGATTACACTCTTCTCATGATTAAAGACTCTCGTCTTTCTCTGCACACTCAGTCGCGCGCTGTTGCCCTCGGTGTTGGTGTTGCAATTGCCGCTTCAACGGTTGTCGCGCCGGCACATGCCGCTATCGTCTCCGGAAACACCTCCACCTGCACCCGCGAATTCACGTGGGCGGAAACGAATGAATTCAGCAATGGTCCGTTCCACTTCTTCGACGCACTGCGCGATGAAATGGAGAAGTCCCTATCTTCTGATGAGGCGCGTGCGCAGCTTGACGAGTACCAGCAGGCCGCGTACAGCGGCCTCAACGACGAAGCGCCGACCGACAAGGTCGTCGCGGAAGCGCTCGCTGCTGGCTACACGAAGGATGAAATCGACAACTACTTGCTGCTCATCATGGACTCGGAGCGTTCAGAAGCAGGTGTCGTCACGACGCACGAGCTCGCCCAGGATCCTGTCGACATGATTAGCTCTGGTGAAGCCAACAGCAACTTCACGCCGGTGCTGCCGACGGAGTCCGAGCGCAGTGACGCACTGAAGCAGGCCATCGCTGGCATCGATGAGACGACTGCCACCGACTACGCCGCATGGTTGGAGAAGGTCGCTGCCGCGGATAAGAAGGCAGTGGAATTCTGCGAGAAGGGCACCATCGGTTCTTCCATCGTCGACTACCCCACCGGCGGTGCCAGCGATGCCGACATCCTGTCCTCTGAGGAAAAGATTGCGCTCTCCAGCGACGACCCGTCGAACCGGGTTCCGGAGTCGGTGTCCTCGAAGGCGGCCATCGCGGGTCCGATCCTGGGTGTGCTTGCGATCATCGCGGCCGTGGCAGGAGCGCTGCAGCTGCCGCAGGCTCAGCCCATCATGCGCCAGCTGCGCTCGTTGCTCGGACTGTAGGGCGAACGCGACGCCGAGGTTGGGGGCTCGGCGTCGCGAGGGGGCATCGGCAAGCAGGGCGGGCTTGCTAGCGCAGCGGGTCGAAGTCCCGGATCTCCGGCAGGGTCTCCCCTGTCTCAATGAGGTGAGCGAGGGCGCGGCCGGAGGCGGGGCCTAAGACGACGCCCCACATGCCGTGGCCGCCGGCAACAAAGACGTTGGGGGCTTTGGTCACGCCGATAAGCGGCAGGCCGTCCGGGGTGACGGGGCGGGAGCCCACCCACTCGTCTTGGCGGTTGTCGAAGTTGAGGCCGGTGAACATTTCCTTGGCGGCCTTGACCATGGACTGGACGCGCTTGGGGTCGAAGGGAGCGTCGGCATCGCGGAACTCCATGGTGCCGGCAATGCGGAAGCGGCCCTCGTACGGGGTGCAGGCCAGGCGCTGCGCGGGCAGGTAGACGGGATACTCGGCGGGGTGCGCGCCGGTATCAACGCTGAATGAGTAACCACGTCCGGCTTGGACGCGGGTGCGCACGCCGAGCTTGCGGGCGAGCTTGGGCAGCCACGCGCCGGTGGCCAGGACCACGTGGTCGGCTTGGAGACGCTCGCCGGTGGAGAGCTCCACCACGGGCTTGCGGGTGGACTGGACGTCCACGACGGAGGCGCCGGTGCGGATGGTGACGCCGCGGTCGCGGAGGGCATCGGCAAGCTTGTGGCAGAACGGACCCGGCTCAAAGTAGCGCTGGTTGCCCAGCTGGAAGACGAGCTGCGCGTTATCGCTGAGGAAGGGCACGAATTCGCGAGGATTGGCGACCTCTTCAAACGGGACGTCCTGGCCGTGGCGCACGGCGCCTTCGACCTCATGAATAAACCCCTCGGCCTCCTGCTCGTTCTTGAAGGCGATGATGAACGGGCTCTTCTTCGTCCAGGACTCGACGCCGCCGTCGACCATCTCGTCATAGGCGTCGAGTGCCTTGAGATCGATGGGAGTGAGCGCAGCCATCGTCTTATCCCAGGCCTTCTGGGTGGCGTGCGCCATAAAACGCACGCCAAAGTCGATGACCTGCGGGCTGGGCGGAAGCGGGACGTGGAGGGCGGCATCCGGATTGAAGAAGGCCTGCGGGGTGTAGCGCCACAGCTCCGTGTTGGCGAGCGGAATGGTCTTACCGGGGCTCAGCCACCCGGCATTGCCCCAGGAGGAACCGGCTGCGACGCCATCGCGGTCAATGACGGTGACCTCGTGGCCTTTCTGCCGGAGGAACCAGGCCGTGGACAAGCCGACCATGCCTGCGCCGACGACGATCGAGTGTGGGGTGGACTGGGGTGCTGCCATGGAATGCTTCCTCTCAGGGTGTCGAGTGGGTGTGTTGTGCGTAGAGCCCTTGTGGGGCGCGCACAGTGGGGTGTTAATTGTGAGACATATTACTACCGTGTTGGTGGTTGTGTGGGGCGAAATGACGTCTCGATTGAGTGGGTGTTGTGGGGCCTCGGCGATGGTGGTTAATAGCTCGGTGCGGTGGGGTGACCTATGGCCCGGCGCGCGCGAAGCGCCGCCATCAAGGAAGGATGGCGGCGCTGTATGTGGTGACTGTTAACGGAGGTGATGGACTTCGGCCAGCTTGTAGACCGGGGTGTCAAGTCCCTCGTAGCGGGCCTTCAACTGGAGCGCGAGGTAGCGCGAATAGTGGCGCGACTGGTGGAGGTTACCGCCGTGGAACCAGAGGTTGTCCTTGTCTCCCCATCTAAGCCGGGCGGTGAAGGTGCAGCTCGATGGGAACCGTGCGGCCTGGAACGTGGGCTGCGCAGTTGCCGGCCCAGGAACAGCCGTCGCAGCTGGTGGCTTCGCACTCGCCGAGCGCTGCGCGCGTGAGCTCGCCGGTGGCCTCGAGGTGCGCCAGGACAAGGTCGACGGTCTCGGCGTCGAGCCCGGTCGCGGCGGCCAGCGCCGGGGTTCCGCTTATCCCCTGGGCCAACGCGGCGGTGACGGCGCGGGACGGTGGGAGGGATGGGGGCATCGGAAGGCTGCGGCGGAACATTACAGCACCAGCTTGAGGAGCTGGAAGGCGATGACGGAGAGCGTCCACGCAAAGGTGAGCTGCACGCCGAAGCCGAAGAGGGTCCACCGCCAGCCGATTTCGCGGCGTTGCGCGGCGATGGTCGCCACGCACGGGGTGTACGAGAGCAGGAAGAGCATGTAGGCCCACACCGCGGCCAAAGCATGGCCTTCCGATGCCGCCTCAAAGTCAGCGCGGATATTGCTGGCGAGGGGGCTGGCGGCTTGCTCGGTGGGATCAGCATCCGTGACGTCCGCGACGGCATAGGTCTGCGCCCACGTGGAGATAAGCGCTTCCTTCGCCACGAAGCCGGTGACGAGCGGGCCAGTGAGCGACCACGAGTCAAAGCCAGCAGGCGCGAAGGCCGGGGCGATGGTGCGCGCGACGGTGCCGTACGCGGAATCCTGTGGGGCGACCTCACCAATCCGGGCGTCCGTGCCGACGGGGATGGCCATGAGCAGCCAGATGACGATGACGGTGGAGACGATAATGCCGCCGGCGGTGCGCAGGAATCCTTTGAGACGAATCCACATAACGGACAAGGCCAGGCGCGCGGTGGGCAGCTGGTAGGAGGGCAAATCAATGACAAGTGCCTCGGCGGGCATGGCGCGCCACAGCGTGTGGCGCAGGAGCAGGCCGGTGAGCACGACGAGTGCGATGGAGACGACGTACATCGTGAAGACGGCGCTGCCTGCATGCGCCGGGAAGAAGGTCTGCGCGAGCATGAGGAAGACGACGAGGCGCGCGGAGCACGACGTGAATGGAATGAGCAGTGCGGTGAGGATGCGCTGGCGTGGTGCGGCGAGCACGCGCGTGGCGGCAATCGCCGGGACATTGCAGCCAAAGCCCACGATGATGGGGATAAACGCCTTGCCCGGCAGCCCGATGGCGCGCATGACGCGGTCGGTGACCACCGCCGCCCGCGCCATATAGCCGGAGTCCTCCAGCACGGCCAGGCAGATGAACATGAGCGCCATGAGCGGGGCGAAGGTGAGCACGGTGCCCACGCCGCCGATGAAACCGTCGACAAGGAGGCCTTCCACCAGTCCCCCGCCCAGGCCGACTTTTTCGAGCCCGGCGCGCGCCGCATCAGAGACTGGCCCCATGATGAACGCCTCGAGGCCATCCTGCAGCGGTGCCGCGACAGTGGTGGTGATCTGGAAGACGAGCCACATGACGCCAAGGAAGAGAATGGGCCCCAGGACCGGGTGGAGGGCGAAGCGGTCAATCTTCTCCGTGGCGGTGGTCGCGGCGGGACCGCGGGTGACGGCGGCCTTCACAGCAGCATCGACATCTCGGAATCGATCGTCGGGATCATGGGAGGTGCGGAGGGTGGTCTTAGTCGTAGCCAGTGCTGCGCGGACGGCGCGCTCTAGTTCTGCGATGCCGGAGCGCGTGCGTCCGTTGACAGTGACGACGGGCATCCCGAGCTGCTTTTCCAGCTTCCTGACATCCACGGTGATGCCGCGGGCGGCGGCCGTGTCCGTCTTACTCAGCGCGATGACGACGCGGTGCGGGTACTCCGCAACCTGCAGCGCCATGTTGAGACCGCGCGCCACGGCGGTGGCGTCGACGAGGACCACGACGGCATCGGGACGCTCGTCCACCGGATGCCTGATGAGCATGTCCCGGGTGAGCTCCTCATCCGGGCTCATAGGGTCGAGCGAATACGCGCCAGGAAAGTCGATGAGGTCGATCGCCTGCGCCTGGTGAGGGCAGTGGCACTCGCTGGTCCCGGCACACGCGCAGTCGTGCGCTGTGCTGAGCCGCCAGGCGCCGCGGGCGACCTCGACGGTGGTGCCTGGCCAGTTGCCGGTCTGGGCCTTCGCACCGGTGAGCGCGTTAAAGAGCGTGGACTTGCCGGAGTTCGGTGCGCCGACGAGCGCGACGATAGGCGCGCCCGCGGGAGCTACTGCCCCGCCGGCATTGCCGTGGCAGCTGGCGGCTTTGTGTGTGGTGCTCATCGTTGGACGTCCAGGCTCGCGAGGGTCGCCACGTCGAGGGCGTAGCGGCAGCCGTCCACGGTCACGACGCGGCCGCCGCCGGCCGTCTTATTGCCGATGGTGAGTGTCGCGCCCTCGCGCAAGCCGAGCTCGCGCAGGCGAAGGGCCAGCGCCGGATTCGTGACGCGGGCGACGCTGGTGAGCACGGCTTCGGCGCCGACGGGCAGGAGGTGGGCGCGGGCAGTGCATTCGCGCTCGACCGCGCCAGGCAGCGGTGCAGAAGTCGCGGCGCGGTGGCCGGTGGCAAAAAGCGACAACATAACCATGAGGAATTCCTCGTCAATGAGTGAGGCTGATAATTAATCTCATCGGTAATTTAAATCGCGAAGGCTTGCCTTAGGAAGGCGATCCTTGGCTTTGACTACTTTGTCACCCCCAGGGGTGGATCCCCTCCTTGTTTCGGCGCCGCGGTACGCGGCCATCAATTGCACTTTGTGCAGGGTGTTCCCGCGTCGCTGCCTGCCTCTTGAAAGTCGCTACCGCGGCGGCCTGACCGTCGTGCAGGCCGCTCTCGTCTCGGGCAATTCTGAGAACTGCACTCGCGAATTCACGGGAACGCTGGCCGCATGCACCGGCCGAGTGCAGCGGCATGCGTCCCCTTCGGCAGGTGGGACTGCGAAGTATGAATGAGTCGCCGAAAATTCACCCGATTTTCGGTGACTCATTCACGTTCCGTCATTCCAGAACAACCATCTCGTCGTGCATACCCCAATGCCACTGTCGTACGAAGAGCCTGTGCCACCGCTCGCCCAGTCGCGGGGCCTTCGCTGAGAGGATTTGCCCCACCACGTCCTCGAGATGATGTTTCACGCAAGAACCGGAATATCGAAGCGTCGTCCAGCCGCGCAGGACAGCATCATTATTCTTCCAGCGGTCATGGATGAACACGTCACGCTGGATGTGGAACTTGAATCCGTCAAGTTCGATTGCGACCTTCGTTTTCGGGATCACCAGATCCCAGCGGTAAAGCCCGATCAGGTGATTGACTTTTACCTCGACGCCATGTTCCCGCAGTGCACGGGCGACAGTGCGCTCGAGCGGGGACTCAGCCCCGACCGCGGCGCGGTTGATAAGTTCCCGCGTCCGCTTGGGAAGCTCGCGCACGTGCGAGAGATCCTCGTCGAGCAACTTCTGTCCCCTCTTTCCGCCGTAGCGGCTCGCGAGCAGCCGAATGGCCCGGTCGTCATTGGCGATATCGGCCACGGCGAGGGGATGATACAGGATCTTAAGGTCGCCACGCGTGAGGTACACCAACCGGTTCCGTCGCGACACGGTCCATAGCTGCGAAGACGGTAGCGATGTGCGACTCACCAAGCGCAGCGGAAAGGTGAGCTGTTCACCCAGCAGCACCTGTGCGGCGCTCTCGCCGGTTAGATACGCGCCCCTCCCGCAAGCGAGCGCCGCGAGCTGTTCCGGCGTCGGCTCTTCAGGCAAGTAAAGGCCCTGGCCTACTTTGAAAGCCCCCGGAAATTTTCTGTCAACAATCTTCATGCTGATCTCCCCCGTGTGTTGTGAGCATCAGCCTAACCGAAGGCACCCGAGCGTGCAGCACAAGTATGAATGAGTCCCCGAAAATTCACCCGATTTTCGGGGACTCATTCACGTTTCGACAAGCGAGAGCACCTGCGCTCTACCAAGCCCGCAGAAAATCAATCCGCGCCTGCAGCTGCTCCGCGTTGCACAGTGCGGTGGGCGGGCCGCCGCAGGCCTTTCTGACCTCCGTGTGGATAGCGCCGTGCGGGCGGCCGGAGCTCTGCGCCTTGATGGAGACCAAAGTGTTGAGCTCCTTGCGCAGCTCGGCGATCTCATCGACAACACCGCTGGCTTCGCCAGCGGCATCGGAAGCAGCGGGCTTCCGGTTCTGCGGCGCGCTGGGCAGGCCGAAGATTTCGCGACGGTGGGCCTCGGCGGCCTCGGCGGCGCGCTTGGCCTTCTCTTCCTGCTCGCGGCGGTCGAGTTCATCGGACTGCTTCTTGCGCAGCAGGTCCTTGACCTGATCGGCGTCGAGGAGGCCGGGGATGCCGATGAAGTCCTGGTCTTCCTGCGTGATATCGCCGGTGGTGAACTGGGAGCCGTTGAAGAGCAGGCCGGAGAACTCAGCCTCCGCACCCAAGGACTCGTAGGTCGGCTCGAGCATGTCCTGCTCGGTCTTCTTCTTGTTGGCTTCGGCCAACAGATCGTCGTCCCAGCCCTCCTTATCCGGGGACTTCTCCGCACCAAGGACGTGGTCACGGGACTTTTCCATGTTCTCCGCCAGGCCCAGGAGCACGGGGACGGAGGGCAGGAAGACACTCGCGGTTTCGCCCGGCATGCGCGAACGCACAAAACGGCCGATGGCCTGCGCAAAGAAGAGCGGCGTGGACGCGGAGGTGGCGTAGACGCCCACGGCCAGGCGCGGGACGTCGACGCCCTCAGAAACCATGCGCACAGCGACCATCCACTCGTCGGTGGACTGGGAGAATTCCTCAATGCGGTCCGAGGACGTCGGATCGTCGGAGAGGATGACGGAGACCGGCGTATTCGACAGCTTCTTCAAGATCTTCGCGTACGCGCGGGCGGTCTGCGTGTCCGTGGCGAGCACGAGGCCGCCGGCGTCCGGCATGTTGCGGCGCATCTGCATAAGCCGCGTGTGTGCCGCATTCAAAACGGTAGGAATCCACTCGCCCTTGGGGTCCAGCGCCGTCTTCCACGCGCGGGCGGTCTGCTCCGGGTTGAGGATGTCGCCCAGGCGGGCGGCATGCTCCTCGCCGGCGGAATCGCGCCAGCGCGACTCGCCAGAGTAAGAAAGAAAGACCACGGGGCGCACGACGCCATCGGCAAGCGCGTCACCGTACCCATAGGTGTGGTCGGACTGGCTAACGAGGTGGCCCTCACCGTCCTGCTCGTAGCGCACGAAGGGGATCTGCGAGTCATCGGAACGGAACGGCGTACCTGTAAGCGCCAGGCGGTGCTCCACGTCGTCGTAGGCCTCGCGCACGCCGTCGCCCCAGCTTTTTGCGTCGCCGGCGTGGTGGATCTCGTCAAGGATCACCAACGTGCGCTTGGACGAGGCCACGGCGCGGTGCTTGAACGGGTGCATGCCTACCTGGGCATAGGTGACCACAATGCCGTCGTACGCCGGGTTGACCGCAGACGAGTTCTTAAAGTTCGGGTCCAGCGACAGGTTCACGCGCGCGGCGGCGTGGGACCACTGCACCTTGAGGTGCTCCGTGGGGACCACAACAATGACGCGGTCGACCGTGCGGTCATCGATAAGCTCCGTGGCAATGCGCAACGCGAACGTCGTCTTACCGGCACCCGGCGTTGCCACGGCCATGAAGTCACGCGGTTTGGTTGCCAAGAATTTGTCCAATGCCGCCTGTTGCCAGGCGCGCAAAGGACCGCGGCGGGCGCTCACTTACGACGCAGCCCCTTATAGATTTTCTCGCAGTCCGGGCACACCGGAGAACCCGGCTTCGCCTGTTTGGTCACCGGGAAGGTCTCGCCGCACAGTGCAACGACGTATTCGCCGCTCACAGCGGAATTCAGGATCTTGTCCTTGCGCACGTAGTGGAAGAACTTCGGGGTGCCATCACCCGTCGACGTCTCTTCACGAACGTCGGGGCGTTCAATCGTCTTCGTCGTCGTAGTACTCACTCGACCTATCATGCCCCACGAGGGTTAAAAAATGCGACTCTAGGGGCTAGGCTGGGTTGTCATGAGCACTCGGGACAATGGCGACGACACCCCAGACGATCCTATGACCGGATCGTCGTCTAGCGATCCCTCCATTATTGAGGGCGTCGCAGAGGAAGCTCCCCGCCGCCGTTTTGCCCGCCGCAGTGCCCTCATTACAGACGCGAAGGTCGGCCCCGGCCAGGATCGCCTCCGCCGCGAGAAGCAATACGCTTTTCTCCAGTTCCTCCGCGTGCCCTCCCTCCTGCTCGGCGCGTTCTTCCTCGTCATGCACTGGTACCTCGCCGCGACCATCGCGCTGGCCGTCTCCGTGCCGCTGCCGTGGATTGCGGTCGTGCTCGGCAACGGCCGCGGCCAGAAGCGCGACGAGCGCGAGCGCATGGTCTACCGCCCCGCCCTCGCCCGCCAGCAGCAACAGCACTACGCCCAGCTTGAGCGTGAACGCACCGCCGAGCTGCCCGCCTCCCGCACCATCGACCACGACGACACTCAGTAAAGGCCCGCTATGACCGACTTCTTCGCGCCGCTCAACCCCAAGTTCCCGCTTGCCGATGCCGCCGCGGACCTCGCCGCCGCCTTCGAATCCGCCGGCTTTACCGACGCCGGTCTCTCCGGCCACCTGGGCCCTGAGGTCACCGAGGCCCTCTATCGCGGCGAGTCCGGCCCCGTTCTGCTCGCCACCTCCGGCGGCACGCAGCTCGACGCGCTCATTCGCGCGTTTATCCTCCACGAGCCGCTAACCCCCGCCGAGCTTGCCGATGCCCTCTCTGCACCGCTGGCCACCCGCCTCATCGACGCCGGGGTCACCGTCCCTGCTGATACCGCCGGGACGCTCCGTATCGCCCTCGACGTGCGCCCGCACGTCATCGCGGGCACCAACCACTGGGTCTTTTCCGACGTGGACGCCACCTTCGTCGACCACGTCCCCGGCCCCGATCACGTATTAGGCGTCGGCTCCGCCTCGCTCTCCCTCCTCCAGTCGACGCCGCACTCGCCGGTCGAGTCCGTCCTCGACCTCGGTACCGGCTCGGGCGTGCAGCTGCTCGGCCAGCTGGGCAACGCCACGCGGGTTGTCGCCACTGACGTCCATGCGCGCGCCCTCGAGCTCGCCCGTGCCACCGTCGCCGCGGCCGGTGCCACCGAGCGCGTCGATCTCCGCCAGGGCTCCTGGTTCGAGCCTGTCGACGGCGAACGCTTCGACCGGATCGTGGCCAACCCGCCCTTCGTCGTGGGCTTGCCCACCGTGGGCCACGTCTACCGCGACTCCGGCCTCAACCTGGACGGCGCCTCCGAGCTCGTCATCTCCCAGGCCCCAGAGCACCTCAACCCCGGCGGCACCGCGCACCTGCTCGCGGCCTGGGTCCACCAAGGCGCCGTCCCCTGGCAGCAGCGCGTCGCGTCCTGGTTGCCCGCCACTGGTGTGGCCGCGTGGATCATTCAGCGCGACGTCGCGGACCCGTCGCTCTACGTCTCGACGTGGCTCAAGGACGAATCCGTGGACCTCCGCTCGGACACCGGCAAGGAGCAGGCGCAGCGCTGGCTTCAGCACTTCCATGCCCACGACGTCACGGGCATCGGCTTCGGCTTCGTTGCTCTGCAGCGCATCGGCGACGACGAACCCTCGGACATCCTGGCGGAGTACATGCCGCAGCCGTTTAACGATCCGCTCGGCCCCGAGGTCGAGGAGTACTTCGCGCGCGTCGCGTGGCTGCGCGGCCTCGTCCCCGGCAAGCTGGAGCGCTCTCACTTCGCGGTGCGCCCGGGCCTCGCCCGCGAGGACGTCGCCCTGCCGGACGAAGCCGGCCAAGGTTTTCACCGCGCCGCACTGCGACTCACCCGTACCGAGGGCCCACGCTGGCAGCACGACGTGGACCAGCACCTCGCCGCCATCGTCGCGGGTCTCAACCCGGAGGGCCTCACACTCGCCGATACCGTCGGCGTCTACGCCGCACTCAACGACTTCGACGAGGACGAGCTCCTCGCCTCTGCCCTGCCTGCCGTCGTGGATCTCGTCCGCCACGGCTTGCTCATACCCACCGACCTGCTCAACGACTAAGGAGTCTTTCTTTCATGCGCGCCGTTCTCACTCGCGTCTCGTCCGCGTCCGTCACCGTCGAAGGCGAGGTGGTCGGCGCTATCGACTGCCCCGAGACCGGCGGGCTGCTCGCACTCGTGGGCGTGGCCCGCGAGGACTGCGACGACGCCAGCACGCTGGCGTCGAAAATTGACAAGATGGCAGACAAGATCTCGGGCCTGCGTATCCTCGACGGCGAGGTTGCCGTCCGCGACGCAGGCGCGCCGGTTCTCCTCGTCTCCCAGTTCACGCTCTACGGCCGCACCGCCAAGGGCCGCCGCCCGTCATGGTCGGACGCCGCGCCTGGCGAAGACGCCGAGCCCGTCATCGAGGCGCTGCGCACCGCGCTCGAGGGCCACGGAGTGCACGTGGAGACAGGCCGCTTCGGTGCCATGATGGAGGTCACCTCCGTCAATCAGGGCCCCTTCACGGTCCTCGTCGAGTGCTAGCCTCGCGGCCCGAGTCTGAATTTCCACTAATTTTTTGTTTTAAATGGATCTCAGGAAACCGCAGGTTACCCCCGGTGAATTACCCCCATTTGTGCGACACTTATCGCAGCAATAATCGGCGGCGGGAACTCATTTCACCTCTCGGCCGTTGAACAATGTGTTACCGGCGAAACCTTATAGGAGGCCACAAACAATGAGCAGCTCTTCCGCAGCCCACACCACCGCAGAAAACGACGGCTTCGCGCCCGACGACGCGGACCGCGGCTCCCGCCGCAATCAGACGAACGATAATCCCTCCGCAGACTTGGTTCGTGTTTATCTCAACGGTATCGGTAAGACAGCGCTGCTCTCGGCCGAAGACGAGGTGGAACTCGCCCAGCGTATTGAGGTTGGTCTCTACGCGGAGCACAAGCTCGCCAACGCCGAGAAGCTCACCCGCGCTGAGAAGCGTGATTTGAAGATCCTCGCCCGCGACGGCAAGAAGGCCCGCTCCCACCTGCTGGAAGCCAACCTCCGTCTCGTCGTCTCGCTCGCGAAGCGTTACACCGGCCGCGGCATGCCGCTCCTCGATCTCATCCAGGAGGGCAACCTCGGCCTTATTCGCGCCATGGAAAAGTTCGACTACTCCAAGGGCTTTAAGTTCTCCACGTACGCCACGTGGTGGATTCGCCAGGCCATTACGCGCGGCATGGCTGACCAGTCGCGCACCATTCGCCTCCCAGTCCACCTCGTCGAGCAGGTCAATAAGCTCTCCCGCATCAAGCGCGAGATGTACCAGTCCCTGGGCCGCGAGGCCACGAACGAGGAGCTGTCGGAGGAATCCGGCATTGACGAGTCGAAGATTGAGATGCTCCTGCGCCAGTCCCGCGACCCGGTCTCGCTTGACATGCCGGTCGGCGCGGACGAGGAAGCACCGCTGGGCGACTTCATTGAGGACGCTGAGGCGACCGACGCCGAGTCCGCCGTCGTCGCCGCGATGCGCCACTCTGATATCCGCTCCGTCATCGGCTCTTTGGAGCAGCGCGAGCAGGATGTCATCCGTCTGCGCTACGGCCTGGACGACGGTGTGCCGCGCACCCTCGACCAGATTGGCCGCAAGTTCGGTCTCTCCCGCGAGCGCGTCCGCCAGATCGAGCGCGAGGTGATGGCTAAGCTGCGCGACGGCAACCGCGCCGCCCGCCTGCGCGAGTACGCCCAGTAAACAAGCCCAGACTCATTCCGGGCACCACCGCGCCCCTTTCCACCGCTCTCGGCCAGCCGGCCGGGGGCGGTGTCGTATGTCACCTACAGGTTTCGGCGCTTAGTCGCCCACATCCCATAGTCCGCGACTATTAAAAATCGGCAGTTAAAAGTGTTTTCCTGCGCGCGGGACCGTGCTTTTACGCTAAAGTATGGGAGTAAATCACACCGCGCGGCGGCAGGTCGTGGAAATAAAACGGCGTGCTGGCGCGTTGGCGTGGGCGAGTATTTCTTTATTACAGCAGCTGGGGCCGTCGCGCACGTCGGCTCCAGACAGAAAGGCCATACAGCATGCGCGATCTAGTCGATACCACGGAGATGTATCTTCGTACCATCTATGAGCTGGAAGAAGAGGGTATTACTCCCTTGCGCGCCCGCATTGCTGAGCGCCTCGAGCAGTCCGGCCCGACGGTCTCCCAGACGGTCGCCCGCATGGAGCGCGATGGCCTACTGCACGTGCGCAACGACCGCAGCCTCGACCTCACGGCGCAGGGCCGCTCACTGGCCACGGCCGTTATGCGCAAGCACCGTCTCGCTGAGCTCCTGCTCACCGACGTCCTGGGCCTCGACATCCACCAGGTCCACGACGAGGCCTGCCGCTGGGAGCACGTCATGAGCGAGGACGTCGAGCGTCGCCTCGTCAACATCCTGGACGAACCATTCCGCTCCCCGTTCGGCAATCCCATCCCGGCCCTCGACGAGCTGGGCGTGACCCCGCCGTCGCTCGAGGCGGGCGTGCGCGTCATCGATCTTCCGGACAACGAGGAGACGAAGGGCACCATCGAGCAGATCAACGAGATCCTGCAGGTCGATGCCTCCCAGTTCCGTAAGCTCTACGAGGCTGGCATCGTGGTCGGCGCCGCGGTCACCGTGGTCAATGACAACGGCACCGTGACGATGACGACGGACAACGGCGCCACCGTTGAGCTCGTCGACGACCTCGCTCACGCCATTCGCATTCGCACGTAGCGTGCCGGGCCGGTGCTCGCCTTTCGCACCGGCGTCTTCTCCGCGGCCGCGCTCCCTGTGCCGCTCGTTTCGCCCCTCACTGGGCCACACGAGTTTCGCACCGGGACCGCGGCCGCGTTCGCGTCTACAGTGGGAGATTGTTGTATACAGACCAACACTCCTGACTCGACTCGCCTGCCCGCAGCATGTACCGCGGGCATTGCCCCAACCGCCTAATGGAAAGGTCCTATTCATGAAGCTGCTTGTCACCGGCGGTGCCGGTTACGTGGGAAGCGTGTGCGCCGCCGTCCTCGTCGAGGCCGGCCACGACGTCACCATCATTGACAACTTCACCACGGGCAACCGCGAGGCCGTCCCGGCCGCCGCCCGCCTCGTCGAGGGCGACGTGCGTGATAAGGCCGCCGAGGTCCTCGGCGAAGGCGGCTTCGAGGGCGTCGTCCACTTCGCGGCACGCTCGCTTGTCGGCGAGTCCATGGAGGTGCCGGACGAGTACTGGCAGCACAACCTCGTCACCACGCTGGCGCTGCTCGACGCGATGCGCGCCAACGACGTGAAGAACCTCGTCTTCTCGTCCACTGCGGCGACCTACGGCGAGCCCGAGGTCGTGCCGATCACCGAGGACTTGCCTACCAAACCCACGAACACGTACGGCGCGACGAAGCTCTCCATCGACTACGCCATCACGTCCTACGCGAACGCCTACGGCCTGGGCGCGACCTCGCTGCGCTACTTCAACGTTGCGGGCGCTTACGGCGAGATTGGCGAGAACCGCGAAATCGAGACCCATCTCATCCCGCTCGTGCTCCAGGTGGCGCTGGGCCACCGCGACAAGATCTTTATCTTCGGCGATGACTACCCCACCCCGGATGGCACGGCCGTGCGCGACTACATCCACATCCGCGACCTCGCGGACGCACACGTCCTCGCGCTCGAGACGAATACGCCGGGCACGCACCGCATCTACAACCTGGGCTCGGGCGACGGCTACTCCGTCAAGCAGGTCATCGAGGCCTGCCGCGCCGTGACAGGCCACCCCATCCCGGCCGAGCTTGCCCCGCGCCGCGCTGGCGACCCGGCGACGCTCATCGCGTCTTCCGCCAAGATCAAGGAAGAGCTGGGCTGGAACCCGACGCGTACAGAGCTCACCACCATCGTGACCGACGCTTGGAACTTCACGAAGAACCTGGGCGAGCGCGCGCACTCCGCCAAGCGCGTCCGCTAAGCGTCTTCCACACACGAGTCCCGACGCCGATTACGGTGCCGGGATTTCGTCGTTTCGGGCATGGACACACGTCCGCTAGGCACACAAGGCGCGCTCGCCGTCCTCGTCGAGGCCGAGGCTCGCACGCGCCTTGGCGGATCCGCGCCGGAAGTTCGCCACCATCTTGTCCTGCAGCCCGGCGCGATACCCACGCATAAGCAGGCCCGCGAGGGTGTGCTCCGGGTCTTCCTCGAGGGCGACGGACAACACGGTGCCGGCGACCATCGGCAAGCCGAGCGCGACCTGCGCCATGGCATAGAGCGCCAACGCGTTGGTGCGCGCGAGTCCGTGAACCGTCTGCGCCACGGCGAGCAGCACTCGCGCCGCGCCCTTGGGTTGGTCGCACAGAGCGCTCACGATGAGATCGCGCAACGCGGTGTCGTACAAGATGGTCGCCATGCGGGTGAGCAGGACGGCATCGGCACGCACAGGGTCGTCCTCCGGCGGCTCACCCGTCATATTCGACAGCTCGCTAAAGACCCGCGTCGCCAGCGGCACGATGTCGCGGACCTCGAAGCGCAGGCGGACGTCCTCGGCCACGGTGCTGGCCGCCCCGCCGGCTGCCATGGGCACAGGCCGCGCGGGACGGCCTTGGGCGAGCAAGGGGGCATCGGAAGCAGCGGCTCTCACCATGGCTGCGATATCGCGCGGGCCGAAGTGAGGATTGGCCTCGTCGAAGCAGGCGAAGGCCTCGTCACGGGAAATCTCTGGCAGGCGGCCAGCCTCGCGCCAGCGCTCCATAGTGGGCGACGCGGCGATGGAGCCAATGGTGCCCTGTTGCCATTCCGCGGTGTGCGTGAGCGGAATCTCCGCCGGGGCAAAGCACATCTCATAGGGCTGGCCGACGGAAATCTCTGGGGTAAACCAGCAGGCGTCGACGGTGCGGTCAGTGTCGTCGAGGTCAGCAGAGAAGTCGAAGAGGAGATCGGTGAGGTCATGAATGGCGGGGTCGGGGCGGTGGGAAACGATGAAGGCGAAGACGACGTCCGCCCCCGCGGCGACGACGGCGAAGGCCTCAGGCAGTTGGCGCGAGGCCAGCGCGATGTCGAAACGGGCGACGGGCCCTAAGACGAGGCGATTGTCCTCTGAGCTAAAGCCCATGAGGATGATGGAGTCGCTGGGATAAAATCCGAGCGCCCCAGGGATAGAAGCGAGCAGGTAACCAGGTGTAACAGCATCATGTGAAGTAGTCATGCTTTCACTGTGGCGGGTTACTTTACATGGTGTCGAGACCGGCGCGTTCGTGCCTGTGGAAAACGTGGGTGCATTGCCCAATAGAGTGTGCAGTCCCCCGGGGATTATCCACAGATGCACACATTGGTATTGACTCCACAGGAATAGATGGGGCACAACCGGCACGCTTGGCAGGTTTTTCGCGCTAAAATAGTTGGCCACCTACCCCATTGCCGCACCCCTGAAATTTGATTGCGTGCAAGGGAATAACAACGGTGAGGTTCGCTGTTGTGGAGGGTATAGACGCTAGGAGGACACCATGGCGAACGAAGATCGCATGTATGAGCTGGAGTACCCAGCACCGGCGGTGAACGACACCGCGGCCGGTGAGACGGACGGCCCCACCCTTATCGTCGCCCTGCACGGCTACGCGGACGCAGGCCAGGCGGTCGAGCACAGTGCCGACCACCTCAAGGCAGCGCTCGATAACAGACTTATCGCATCCTTTAACGCGGACGAGCTCATCGATTACCGCTCGCGCCGCCCTGCGGTGACGCTCGATAATGACGCACCGATAGAGATTGAGAATCTCGATCTCGATATGCGCGTGCTGCGCGATAACGCGGACAAGGCTTTCCTGCTGCTGTCTGGCCCCGAGCCGGACCTGCGCTGGCAGGCTTTTACCAAGGCCGTCACTGACCTGGTTGAGAAGTTCGACGTCAAGCAGACGGTCGCGCTATATGGCGCGCCCATGCCGGTGCCGCATACGCGCCCCATGGTGATTACGGCCCACGGCAACTCACCGGAGCTCGTGAGCCGCATGTTCCGCCTCGACTCCACAATGATGGTCCCGGGTGCGGCGCAGATGTACATCGAACGTGCCCTAGCGAAGGCCGGCCGGAACGTGGCGGGCTACACGGCGCACGTGCCGCACTACCTGGCCAACTCCCCGTACCCACAGGCCACGCTCGAGCTTCTCGAGTCCGTCGCCTCCGTGACGGGGCTCAAGCTGCCACTGCGCGCCCTGGAGGCCGATGCCGCGCGACTCAACCACCAGATTGAGGAGCAGGTCAACGACTCCGAGGAGATCGCACAGGTCGTGGGCCAGCTAGAGAACCAGTACGACGCCTATATGGAGCGCTACCGCGAGGAGCACCCGCAGGCCATCATGCCGGGCGAGCAGGGCGCGCCTACCGGCGAAGAGCTCTCGGAGGAATTCGAGCGCTTCCTCGATGCCCTCGGCCACGAGAATTCCTGGCGCGACCAGATCCTCACCGCGGACATCAACGACCGCGAGGATAACTTCGGTCGGGACTCTTCGGGCCCGCAAGAGCTGGGTGGTCCTTCTGCCGGAGACTCGGATGCTTCCGATGACTCGGACGATTCAGGCAAAGCCAAGTAACTCGCGTCGGCCTGCCTTGTAGACTGGTGAGTCGTGAATACCGCGACGTTGTCTGACAAGCTGGCCGACCTTGAGGATGTCCCCTCCTCCCTCTTCGACGAGGCGGTGTGGGACACCTTCATCGCGTGGACGAAAGACCGCGGGATTAGCCTCTACCCCGCCCAGGAGGAAGCCTCGTTGGGCATCCTCGCCGGCGACAATGTCATCCTTGCGACACCCACCGGCTCCGGCAAGTCCATGGTGGCTAACGCCGCGCACTTTATCGCGCTCGCCCGCGGCCAGCGCAGCTTCTACACCGCCCCCATTAAGGCGCTGGTCTCCGAGAAGTTCTTCGCGCTGTGCGAGATCTTCGGCCCCGATAACGTGGGCATGATGACGGGCGACGCCACCGTCAACGGCAACGCGCCGATTATCGCGGCCACCGCGGAGATCGTCGCCAATATCGCGCTGCGCGACGGCGCGGAGGCCTCTATCGACCAAGTCGTCATGGATGAGTTCCACTACTACTCTGAGCCCGACCGCGGCTGGGCCTGGCAAGTACCGCTCCTGGAACTGCCCAAGGCGCAGTTCCTCCTCATGTCCGCCACACTCGGCGACACGTCGTGGCTCGAGGAGGACCTCACCCAGCGCACCGGCCGCGACACCACGCTCGTTGCCGGGACCACCCGTCCCGTGCCGCTCGACTTCTCTTATGTCTTTACGGGCGTGCAGGACACCATCGAAGAACTCCTCTCCACGGGCAAGGCACCCATCTACGTCGTGCACTTCTCCCAGCGCGAGGCCTCCGAGCGCGCCCAAGCGCTCACCTCCATCGGCACAATCCTCACGCCCGAGGAAAAGGACGCAGTCGCGAAGGAAATCGGTGGTTTCCGCTTTACCACGACCTTCGGCCGGGACCTGTCCAAGCTGCTACGCAAGGGCATTGGCGTCCACCACGCCGGCATGCTGCCCAAGTACCGCCGCCTGGTCGAGCGCCTCGCCCAGCGCGGCTTGCTCAAGATCATCTGTGGCACGGACACCCTGGGCGTGGGTATTAACGTGCCCATCCGCACCGTGCTTATGACGGGCCTGGCCAAGTACGACGGCACCCGCCAGCGCATCTTGAAGTCCCGCGAGTTCCACCAGATCGCCGGCCGCGCCGGACGAGCCGGCTACGACACCGAAGGCACCGTCGTTGTCGAGGCCCCCGAGCACGAAATCGAAAACGCCAAGGCCCGCCGCAAGGCCGGGGACGACCCGGCGCGCCTGAAGAAGCTCAAGAAGAAGTCCGCCCGCGACGGCGAGGTCACCTGGTCAGAGAAGACCTACCTGCGACTCATCGATGCCGAGCCTGAGCAGCTCACCAGCCAGTTCAAGGTCTCCAACTCCATGCTGCTCAATGTCCTTGCCCGCCACGGCGACGGCTACGAGCACATGCGCCACCTCCTGCGTACCAACCACGACACCCGCTCCAAGCAGAACCAGGATATCCTCACGGCGCTGGATCTCTTCCGCGGGCTCGTGCGCACCGGCGTCGTCCAGAAGTCCACCAAGGGCCTCGACATCTACGGCCGCCCCTACCACGTGGTGCGCGAACTCCCCCGCGATTTTGCGCTCAACCAGCCCCTGTCGCCTTTCGCGCTCGCCGCACTGAGCCTGCTCGACCCAGAGTCGGACACCTACACGCTCGACATTATCTCCGTCTTCGAAGCCATCCTCGACGACCCCCGCCAGGTTCTCATCGCCCAGCAGAAGCAGCGCCGCGGCGAGGAGATCGCCCAGCTCAAGGCCGATGGCGTGGACTACACCGAGCGCATGACCATCGTCGAAGACATCACGTGGCCCAAGCCCCTGGAGGAACTCCTCGAGCAAGCCTATGACACGTTTGCTGAGACCAATGCCTGGGTCAAGGAATTCCAGATCGCGCCCAAATCCGTCGTGCGCGACATGCTGGAGAACGCCATGACCTTCTCCGACCTGGTGGCCACCTACGGCCTCGCCCGCAGCGAGGGCGTCATCCTGCGTTACCTCACCGACGCCTGGCGTACCCTCCGCCAATCCGTCCCCGACGAGTACTACACGGACGAGCTTGCCGATGTCGTCGAATGGCTCGGCGAGCTCATCCGCCAGGTCGACTCTTCTCTCGTGGACGAATGGGCTCAGATGGCCGGCGAGGACAACCCCATCTCCCAGGAGGACTTGGACCGCGAGCTCGCCTTCGGCGTCGAGGACCCCACGGCCCTTACCGCCAACCGCCGCGCGTTTACCATCATGGTGCGCAACTACTTCTTCCGCCTCGTCCAGCTCTTCGCCCTGGAGAAGGAAGACCGCCTGGCCGAGCTCCTCGACTATCTTGACGAGGTCCCCGACTTCGGCGCTGTGCTCGACGATTACTTCGACGAGTACGACGACATTGAGACCGGCCCCTCCGCCCGCGGCCCCGAGTTCTTCCGCGTGAACGACCAAGAGACCCGCGCCTGGACCGTCCGCCAAATCATTTGCGATCCCAAGGGCGAGCACGCCTTCCAGTTCGTGGGCACCGTCGACCTCGATGCTTCCGATGCCGCCGGTGAGGTGCGCCTGTCCTCCTTGCGCGTCGAGTACTAGACGTCGAGTCCCAGACGCCCCTCGGCTCCGGCTTGCCTAACGCTGTTCTAACGCTGCGCGAGCGAGGAGAGAACCTCCGGGAACTGCTCCGGGTACTGCGTCAAGATAGACGACAAGATGATGGCGTTGACCGAGGACGTAGTGACCGGAACCAGGCCACCGCCATTCGCGGACAGAGCGAAGTTCGTGGCGTCGCGAATGGCATTCACCGGGAGATCCGGGCTGATGTACATTCCTTCCCAACCCTGGCCAACGAACTCGAGCTTCTTGCCGTGCTGATAACACGGGCCAACGACCCACCGCGTGTGGACGCACACGAGGCCATCGTTGCCCTGCGGCGAGACAATCCGGTTGCCGCCCACGTTCTGGTTCCAGAACGCCGAGTCGCTCGGCGTAAGAAACTTCTCGGTGTCCCACGAGCGCTGAGAGTTGGTCGGCGACTGGTACGGCAGGACGACCTTGCCGCTCGTCACGGCGTCGAGCTCCTGCTGGAACTCGCGGTCAGACTGCTCATCCGCGCTCGCCACCGTGGGGCTGACCGCAGCCATTCCTGCAGCGAGGACGGCAGCCACCGCCGCGCGGATCGTGAGGCGGGAGCTGGACTGGAAACGAGACGACATAAAGAGTCCTTTCATCATGCTGGTGTGAGTGTTACCGCTGGGGCTTATGTTACTCTTCGGCGCCCCGCGCTACCATCCCGGCGCCTGGCCCACCGCTTAGCGCTGCGACGACGCTCGAGCCCGTACTCATGGGCATCGTGCTCTCCACGCTCTTCGCATTCCTTATCGTCTCGCCGATTTCCACCGTCGGCATCGCCACCGCCATCTTCATGGAGGGCGTGGCCTCCGGTACGGCGGACCTCGGTGCCGTCGCCACCGGCTTCACGCTGCTCATCATCGGTTGGAAGGCCAATGGCTTTGCGACATCCATCCTCCACGTCCTCGGCTCCCCCAAGGTCCAGATGGCGAATGTCTTTTCGCGCCCCATTACCCTGCTGCCGATTTTAAGCTCTGCGGCCATCCTCGGCGGCATCGACGGCGCCGTGGGCATTTCCGGCACGCCTATCTCGGCCGGCTTCGGTATTTCCGGCCTCATCGGCCCGCTCGCCGCCCTCAATTACGAAGGTTGGGGCTGGAGCGCTGGCAACGTCATCATCGTCGCCCTCGTCTTTGTCGCCGCCCCCATCGCTCTCGGCTTCCTCTTTACTTTCGTCTACAGCACGCTCCTTGGCAGGGTGAAGCCGGAGCACTACAAGCTGGACTTCGAGTAGAGCTCCGGCACCACGCCGCTGCAAGGAACGCCGTTACCTCAGACGGTGCGCGTCGGCGGCGGCTTCGGCACGCAGCCACTCCCCATAGGCCAGGGCATCTCGATAGGCCTCCCAACGCTCACCACATTCGCGGAAAAGCGGGCACAACGCGCGACGCTCCTGGAGTTCCTCGCCGCGGAAAGCACGGCAAAGCCGTACCCCTAAAATGTCGCGGGGCTCTCGGTTTCCTCAGCCGTGGCGTCGTGCGGGCTGGCAACGGCGGAGCCGTCAGAAGAAAAGGCGGCGATCCCCAAGGCCGCGGCAGCGACCAAACCGCTAAATGCGAGGCGCGACGACGTGCTCATAGACCTTCCTTAACTAAAAGTGGGCAGGATGCGAAGACCTAGTCAATGCAGTTCTCACAACTGCTCTTAATTTAGCGCACAACGCACGCCCGTTCTAGCTCAAACGGAAATGATCTCACCTGTGGATTTTCCCCAAGGATCACAAAAAGGCCCTGCGCTCGTGTGAACGCAAGGCCCAGTGCAAGAGAACTGGAAGCTCCACCGGTTCTAGGAGTGCATGCTCTTAGCGAGCAGCCTCAATCTGAACAGCCTGTGCAACAGCCTGAACGGTGGCAGCCACGCGGATGCCCTCCCAGACCTGCTCCTTGGTCAGGCCCTCCTCCTGGAGGGTCTTGGTGTGAGCAACGAGGCAGTGCTCACAGCCGTTGATGGCGGAGACAACAGTGTTCCACAGCTCGAAGTTGGCCTTCTCAACGCCCGGCTTGGAAATGATGTTCATGCGCAGGCCGAACTTGACCTGAGCGAAGTCATCGCCCAGCCAGCCCTTAGCGCGGTACGCAACGTTATTCATTGCCATGACGGTAGCGGCGCCGAGGGCAGCCTCAATAGCCTCAGCGGACAGGTGCTCCTTGGCCTCTTCCATGATCTCGGAGAGGACGGTGTCGTTGCGGGTGGCAGCGGCCGCGGCGAGGATGGAGCCCCACAGCTGCTCCTCGTTGAGCTCGGTGGAACGAGTGAGGGTGCCCAGGTTCAGCTTCTGGTCCTTGGCGTACTCCGGCAGGGAAGACTTCAGGTTGTCGATAGACATATTCTTTGCTCCTTACAGCGTTTTATAGGTGTTTTTCAATCGATGGTCAAAAGCAAGCCCCGCAGAGTGTGCGAGGCTTGAAAGCTCATGGCCCAATGCCTGAGATGGGCGCAGCCTTAGAGCGAGGACTGGACGACGTCGAGCTTGTTGATGTTCTTGGTCGGGTCGTTAGCTTCCCAGTTGCAGGCGCACACTTCCTCAGACTGCAGAGCGTCGAGGACACGGAGAACCTCGTCAGTGTTACGGCCGACAGCGTCCGGGGTCACGGAGACGAACTGGATGATGCCATCCGGATCGATGATGAAGGTAGCGCGGTCTGCAACGCCGTCAGCGTTCTCGACACCGAGGGCGCGGATGAGGTCGTGGCGGACGTCAGCGAACATCGGGAACGGGATGGACTTAAGCTCCGGGTGGGTTGCACGCCAATTGAAGTGAGCGAACTCGTTGTCGGTGGAACCGCCCAGAACCTGGGTGTCGCGATCCTCAAACTCCTCGTTCAGCTTGCCAAATGCAGCGATCTCAGTCGGGCAGACGAAGGTGAAGTCCTTCGGGTAGAAGAAGACAACCTTCCACTTGCCCTGGTACTTGTCGAGCGAAACCTGCTCGAAGTAATCCTCCGGCTGCTGCGCGTTCACGTCGTGCAGGTCGCCGCCCTTCAGAGCGGTGAGGTCGAACTCCGGGAACTTCTCGCCAACGGTCAAGATAGGCATAGTGTGTGTTACTCCTTAGGGTGCAAACAACTTGAATGGTTTCACTACTGGCCGTTTCCGCAGGCCCCGCTCACAATGACCGGGACTGTGTGGCCAACATGCTCCATTATGCCTATCAAATCGCGGGCTGTCAATAGCTAAACTTATTAAGAAGTGTTAGAGTTATAGGCATGCACAATAAAGAGTATCGTCCCACGCTTGCTCAGCTGCGCACTTTCGTGACGATCGCCGAGAATAAGCACTTCGGCACCGCCGCTACCAAGCTGCAGATTTCCCAGCCTTCCCTCTCCCAGGCGCTCGTCGCGCTCGAGCAAGGCCTTGGCGTCCAACTTATCGAGCGCTCCACCCGCAAAGTGATTGTTACTACAGCGGGGGAGTCTCTCCTCCCTTATGCCAAGGCCACGCTCGAAGCTGCCGATGCCTTCTTAGCCCACGCCCGCGGCGCCAACGGGACCCTCACAGGCCCACTTACCATTGGCATTATTCCTACGATCGCGCCGTATATCCTGCCGGACCTCCTCACTTCCATCGCCGAGCGGTTCCCGGAGCTCGAACCGCGCTTCGTCGAAGAGCAGACGGATAACCTCGTCCAGCGCCTGCGCGACGGCCAGCTCGATGTCGCCATCATGGCGCTGCCTGCGGAGTCGCATGGTCTTGTCGAGGTGCCGCTCTACCACGAGAATTTCCGGGTCGTCACCAATGTCTCGCACCCACTCGCCGGCCGCACCGACCTTGAGCTCAAGCAGCTCGATGACCTCGATCTGCTCCTCCTCGATGACGGGCACTGCCTGCGCGATCAGATTCTCGACCTCTGCCGCACCGCGCACATTAATCCGGCAGAAGCGACGAACGCCGTGACCCGCGCCTCCTCGCTCACGACCATCATGCAGCTCGTCATGGGCAACCTGGGCAGCACGCTCGTCCCCGAGTCCGCGCTCGCCACCGAATGCGGCAACCCGGAGCTCGCCGTGGGCCGTTTCGCCCCCGACGTCGTCGCCGAGCGCACCATCGGCCTCGTCTTCCGTTCCTCGGCCGCGCGCTCCCAGGAATTCGAGGAGCTGGGCGCGCTCGTCACCGCCGCATTCCACAACGCCGTCGAGCGTTCGGCACCGCTCTCCCCTGCCTAAAGCGCCGAACTGCCCCCGCGTTCCATAGCAAAGCGCGCCGCCCACAGACCGGGCGGCGCGCTTCGCTGTATACGTGAAGGTGGCTATGCCTTGCGGCCTGCTGCGGGAATCTCGCCGCCCACGACCTGGCGGTAGTAGTGTGCAGTACCCAGCGTATACGCCGGTAGCAGCACGCACGCGCCTAGGCCCAAGGTCACGATGAGGCCAAACATCATGATGAGACCCATGAGCAGGGTGAAGCCCAGCAGCGGGAAGAAGTGACGCAGGCCGGCACGGAAGCCCTGCACGATGGCGTCCTTGACGCTGGCGCCGTCCGCCGCGTGCCACTGCATCAGCAGTAACAGCGGGGTCATGATCACGGTGACCACGAGAACGACGAGCAGCATGAGCAACAACGAGCCCAACGCCGCAAAGAGCTCGTCATTGCTCACATTCGGCTTGTCCATCAGGTCGATCATGCCGAACAACGGCGACGCGATAAGCGCGAAGGTCACGATGCCCGGGATGATGGAGGCGACAAGCCCCGCACCCAGTGTCGGCCAGAACTTCACGTCGCGGCCAACGAAGCCCCACTCCGTCGTGGGGTCATCGATCTGCCACAGCGCCAACCGGAGGATGAACGGCATGACGATAAGCGACAGAATGCCGGAAACGACATCGACAAATGTATTCGAGCCCTCATCGCCGCCGAGCGCAGCGCCCAGCGCACCGAAGGCCGCGGCAGCCAGGAAGTAGACGAGGCCGCCGACGATCCACAGCTTGGCGTTGCCGAACGTCGCCTTGAAGCCCCACCCGAAGGCATCCGTGACGGACGTCTCGGGTCCGGCCTTCACGGTCGCCGCGCCGCCGTAACCGAAGAGCGCCTCGTTCGCGCTGTAGCCCTGGTAGCCCGGTCCCGGCTGGCCGCCCGGAATTGCTCCGCTGCCCTGCCCCGGGTAGCCCGGGTAGTTCGGAATTCCACCCGCGGGCTGCTGACCAAAGCCCGGCGCGTCCTCCGGGTGATTCGTGGGGCCATACTCACCGTAGCCATAGTTTCCGCCGTTTCCGTAGACACCACCGTTCTCACCAGTGCCGTCAGAGTTGTAGTCACCGCCGCCGAACGGATTGCGTGGATCCTGTGGGTTCGTCACGTCACTGCTCCTCACACGTTGTTGCTACGGGGACTCTCCCCGCGCTGCTGAACGGTTCTAGAGTAGCGAAGAACCGCCACTGATGTGCTCACAATCCACAGCGCGGGAGGCTGTGGGGCGCCGGGCACGGCGGCATCGGAAAGCTACGCGCAGCGGCGGGTAGACTGGTGCGCAACTATGTCTGAAAACACCACAGCCCCTTCGCGCGAGGAACTCTTCGCCGCGCTTGAAAAGGTATCCCTCGCCGAGGCACGCAGTTTCAAGCGCCGGCTCCACAAGGCACGCTCCGAGGGTGCCCGCACCGCCATCGGCCGCGATATCGAGGCGGCCCAGGAGCGCGTCGCGCTTATCGATGCCTCCGTTCCGGAGATAACCTACCCCGACGCGCTGCCCGTCTCGGCGCGCAAGGATGACATCGCGGAGGCCATCCGCGACAACCAAGTCGTCATTATCGCTGGCGAAACCGGTTCCGGTAAGACCACGCAGATCCCCAAGATCTGCTTGGAACTCGGCCGCGGACGCCGCGGACTCATCGGCCACACGCAGCCCCGTCGTCTGGCCGCACGCACCGTCGCCGAGCGCATCGCGCAGGAACTGGATCAGAAGATCGGCGAGACCGTTGGCTACGCCATCCGCTTCGACGACCGCGTGTCGGCAACGACCGCGGTCAAGCTCATGACGGACGGTATTTTGCTCGCGGAGATGCAGCGCGACCGCTTCCTCAACGCCTATGACACGATCATTATTGACGAGGCGCACGAACGATCGCTCAATATCGATTTCCTGCTGGGCTACTTGAAGCGTCTGTTGCCCAAGCGTCCGGACCTCAAGGTCATCATTACGTCGGCGACGATTGACCCGGAGCGCTTTGCGTCCCATTTCGCGTCCCAGGATGGGACGCCGGCGCCCATTATTGAGGTCTCTGGGCGCACCTTCCCCGTCGAGATTCGCTACCGTCCCCTCGAGTTTGAGGCCGGCGGCAAGATTGTGGACCAAGATCCTCTTGACGGACTGTGCGAAGCCATCGAGGAACTCATGGCCGAGGGCGAGGGCGATATCCTTTGCTTCTTCCCCGGCGAGCGCGACATCCGTGACGCGATGGAGGCCCTCGAAGGCCGCACATGGCGCGGAGTGGAGGTCACGCCCCTGTTCGGACGCCTGTCCAACGAGGAACAGCACCGCGTGTTCTCCTCGCACCGCGGACGGCGGATTGTGCTGTCCACCAATATCGCGGAGACCTCCCTGACCGTCCCCGGCATCCGCTACGTCGTGGACACCGGCACCGCGCGCATCTCTCGCTACTCCACGCGCACCAAGGTCCAGCGCTTGCCCATCGAGCCCATCTCGCAGGCCAGCGCCAACCAGCGCTCCGGTCGCTGTGGCCGTGTCGCCGACGGCATCGCCATCCGCCTCTACTCCGAGGACGATTTCAACTCGCGCCCCGAGTTCACCGATCCGGAAATCCTGCGTACCAACCTGGCCAGCGTCATCCTGCAGATGATCTCGCTGCGACTGGGCGATATCTCCGAGTTTCCCTTCGTCCAGCCGCCGGACCAGAAGGCCATCCGCGACGGCCTACTCCTCCTTCACGAGCTCTCCGCTCTCAAGGACGAGGAGAAAGACGGCCTGCCCGTCCTCACCCCAGTCGGCCGCGACCTTGCGCGCATCCCTGTCGATCCGCGCATGGCCCGCATGCTCGTCGAAGCCCGCACCACCGGCTGCCTCGAGGACGTCATCGTCATCGTCGCCGCCATGACCATCCAGGACGTGCGCGAGCGCCCCACCGAATTCAGGGCCCAGGCCGACCAAGCCCACGCCCGCTTCAAGGACACAAAGTCCGATTTCCTGGCGATGCTCAAGCTGTGGGACTACATCGTGGAAACCCGCGACGAACAGTCCGGCAACGCCTTCCGCAAGCGCATGAAGAAGGAATACCTCCACTACATGCGCATCCGCGAGTGGTTCGACTTGGTGCGCCAGCTGCGTGACGTAGCGAAGCAGCTGGGCTGGCAGTTTAATGAGTCCTCCTCCAGGGATGATGACCGTATCCACATGTCCCTGCTGTCCGGCCTGCTGTCTAACATCGGCGCGCGCGACGGCAACTCCAAGGAATTCCAGGGTGCGCGCAACACACGCTTCCTCGTCTTCCCCGGCTCCGCACTCGCGAAGAAGCCGCCGGAGTTCCTCATGGCCTCCGAACTCGTGGAGACCTCCCGCCTCTGGGCCCGCGACGTCGCAGCCATCGATCCCGCCTGGGTGGAAAAACTCGGCGCAGATCTGCTCAAGCGCCATTATTCGGAGCCCACGTGGTCGCGCAAACGCGCTGCCGCGATGGCGCATGAGAAAGCGACGCTCTACGGCGTTCCCATCTTCAACGACCGCCTCGTGCCCTACCACCGCGTCGATCCGGTGGCCGCGCGCGACATGTTCATCCGCGAGGCCCTCATCGCTGGCGACTGGAACACGCACCACACCTTCTTTAAGAAGAACGCGCAGGCCTTGGAAGACGCCGCCGAATACGAGGAGAAGGCACGCCGCCGCGGACTTGTGGTCGACGAGGACCGGCTCTTCGACTTCTACGACTCGCGCCTGCCCGCAAAGATTACGACCGGCCACCATTTCGACTCCTGGTGGAAGAAGGAGCGCCAGAAGCACCCCGACCTCCTCGACTTCGATCCCGCGAAGCTTGTGGAAGACGACGCCGGCGTCACGGAGGAAGCATTCCCTGACCGCTGGCTCAAGGGGTCTATCGACTACGACCTCACGTACAAGTTTGAACCGGGCGATCCTCTCGATGGCGTCACCCTCATGGTGCCCATCCCGCTGCTCGCGGGTCTTGACACCGAGGGCTTCGATTGGCTGGTCCCGGGTCTGCGCTTGGAGCTACTCACCGAGCTCATCCGCACCCTGCCCAAGGCCCTGCGCCGTACCGTCGTTCCTGCGCCCGAGTTCGCCGAGCGCGCGCTCGACCGCGTCATCCCTTACGAAGGCACCGTCACGCAGCAGCTTGCCGATGTCCTCCGCGAGCTCGGCGGCTCCGGCATTCAGACCGAGGACTTCCGCCCGTCCGCCCTGCCCGCTCACCTCAAGATGAACTACGCGGCCATCGACAAGCGCGGCAAAATTGTGGATTCGGACCGTGACTTGGCCGCTCTCGTCGAGCGCCAAGCCGGTTCCATCAAGTCCTCCGTCTCCCGCGTAGGCCGCAAGTCCGAGTCCAAGGCCGTGAAGGAATGGACTGCCGAGACCCTCGGCACCGTGGAGGAGACCGTCTCCACCGTCGTCGACGGCCACGAGGTCCAAGCCTATCCAGCGCTCGTCGCCACCAAGGATGGCGTGGAGCTCAAGGTGCACCCGACCAAGGCTGCTGCCGATGCCGCCATGCTCACCACCACGCTCACCCTGCTCATGCGCGATATCCACGTGCAGGCTGGGCCCATGGTCAAGGGTCTGCCCTTGCAACAGCGGGTTGCCGTGGACTCGTATCCGCACGGCGGCGCCCAGGGGCTCGTCGACGACGCCCGCGTCGCCGCAATTCGCGACCTCATGATGTCCGCCGGCGGTCCCGTGCGCTCACCCGAGGAATTTGAGAAGCTGCGCGCCAAGGTCAAACCCGATGTCCCCGGTGCCGTGCGCCGTACCGTCGTAGCACTCGCGCCCGGTCTCGTGGAATACGCTAACGTCGTCACAGAGCTCGCCAAGTGGGAAGGCCCCGCCATCGACGATATGCGCCGCCAGCTCGAGTTCCTGCTGCCGCGTAACGCCGTCACGGTCCACGGGCTTGTTCATCTGCAGCACCTGCCGCGCTACGTTGCCGCCATGCGTATTCGCTTGGAGGAAATGGGCATGGACCCTGACAAAGATGCCGACCGCCAGGCAGAGATCGACGAGGCCCACGCCTACCTGAAGAACCGACTGCGCAACCTCCCCGCTGGCCGCAAGAAGACCCGCGAGGTCAAGGAGATCCACTGGATGATCGAGGAACTGCGCGTCTCCCTCTTCGCTCAGCGCCTCGGCACCGCCCGCCCCATCTCGCTACGTCGCGTGCAAAAAGCCGTGGACAAGCTGCGCTAAACAGCGCCCCACGGCAACGCGTCGGGTCGGGGCGATCTCATGAATAAGGTCGCCCCGGCCCTTTGTGCTCTATGTATCCGGGCACAGTGCGCGCGGCCCGGCTCTTCTAGCTGTCTGCGCGGTCGCGACGCTTCATGAGGCGAATCTCGGACTCGAAGTCGTCTGCACTTTCGAAGGACTTATACACCGACGCGAAACGCAGATAGGCCACCTCATCGAGATGTCGCAACGGCTCGAGAATCGCCAAACCGATGTCGTTGGCGTTGACCTGGGAGCTGCCGTGGCTGCGCACGGTTTCCTCGACTTCTTGGGCAAGGCGCTTCAACGCGTCATCCGGCACGTGGCGTCCCTGGCATGCGCGGCGCACCCCGCGGATGAGTTTGTCGCGGCTAAACGGCTCCGTAATGCCGTTACGCTTGACCACGAGCAGCACGGCCTTCTCCACGGTCGTGAAGCGACCCGTGCAGTTCGTGCATTCGCGGCGCCGGCGAATGGCTGTGCCCGCGTCCACGACGCGTGAGTCGATGACGCGCGACTGTTCATTGTGGCAAAACGGGCAATACACTGGGACTCCTCTCCACGGTGCCGCAGCGACCACGGCCACTTGTGCGGCCATGGGTGCGGTACGGATTCGATGTCCCAGTGTAGCGCCCTGCCCTCGCGGGCCCTATTTACTTATGTCTCGCTTGCGAACGTCCCCGGCATGCCGCGCCGTGACGTCCCCAAGCGAAGCTTTCCCTACCGCCCGCGTGACCAAGCGACCTAGCGGGCACCGTTGACAGCGGCCACTTCTGCCTGCGGCGCCATATCCGCACCAGTCATGGTCTCTTCCGCGGCGCCGCCGCCGAAGACGATGGTGAAGAAGAGCGCTGCTCCAAACACGGCACCGAGCACTGCGCCGCCGCGCAACGATTCCCTCTCCTCCGTGTTCGAAACATCAACACGAGCATTGCGAGGACGCACGGATGCTGGTCCATGACCGCTCCGGCGTTCGATATCTAGCGTTCGAACGCTCCCACCGTAGGCGCCGGTTCGACGTGGAGTGCGATGCCCCGCCGGGACATCCCACACGGCCGCCGGCGGCACGACTGCGGCGGAGTGATTGTCAACCAAAGACGAGGTACGAGCTGCGAAGCGACTAGTGTTCAATGCGATAGCCATGAGAGAGTCCTTTCGTCGTGTGCGGCCATCATACGAAGCGGTAAGAACATGTTCGAAAGTTGGTCGCTGTTATGTTCGAATTAGTTGCTATGTTCGATTTATAGCAAGGTTTCGAAAATTTGTCCACAAATCGTACAAATTTCTCGAACATCCGTGCTTAGCGTGCTACAAATAGAGGGGAAGCCATTTCATGGCAGTCGCACGTCTCTGGCACGACTCGGAGGTAGCATCACGGCGGATCATATTCCTCGCCCAGCCATCTCCCGGTTCGTGCAAATACGCCCAGTCCGTATCCGCACGTTCGTCCCGTCCACCGACCACACGACTTTTCGCCCCACCCAAAGGAGCCTTGACCCCATGCCCCGCAAGTCAGCAAAAAATACCGGCAAGCCTGACGTTTCCGCGCTGAGCGAGCGCCAGCGTCGCATTCTCGAAGTCATCAGCGACGCAGTCCTGCTGCGCGGTTATCCGCCAAGCATTCGCGAGATTGGTGACGCTACCGGACTGCAGTCCACCTCGTCCGTGGCCTACCAGCTCAAGCAGCTGGAGGAAAAGGGGTTCTTGCGCCGTGACCCTAACAAGCCGCGCGCGGTGGACGTTCGCCACCTCCACGATCAGAAGAAGAAGCCGGGCCCTGCACCGAAGTCTGCGGACGCACAGCCGGTTCCGCCGGAGGCCTCGGGAGTGAGCTACGTGCCGGTCGTCGGCCGCATTGCCGCAGGCGCCCCCATCACAGCAGAGGAAAACGTGGACACTTACTTCCCCATGCCGGACGAGATTGTCGGCTCCGGGGATCTGTACATGCTCCAGGTCGTCGGCGAGTCCATGAAGGATGCGGGCATCCTCGACGGCGACTGGGTCATCGTTCACTCGCAGTCCACCGCCGAGGAAGGCGACTTTGTCGCAGCATTGTTGGGTGGCGATGAAGCAACGGTCAAGGAATTTCACCGTGACTCCACCGGCGTGTGGCTATTGCCGCACAATGATGACTTCGACCCCATCGACGGCACTCATGCCACCATTATGGGCAAGGTCGTGTCCGTTTTCCGCAAGATTTAATCGGATAACCTTTTACGAGTCAAGGGTGGGATTACCCACCCTTTTCTGGTATTTTTTACCCCTTAATTGGGGCGATACCTGCATGGACACTCATCACAGATTGAAGTCCGCACACAGCCGAAATCCCATGTAGAACAATTTTTAGGGGCGATGTGGCGCACACCTCAATGTGAGATTAGATCCGAACGCCTTTGTTTTACGCGTGTTTTGGGACAATGGTCTTATATCTTCATACGGCAACGCGACCGCAGCAATGCAGTGCGCCGCGACGCACCAGCTCCCGGCTCCCTTACCGAGGCCTGCGCAGCACTGGTCCTGTTCGCCGCACCACGCGTTGACCGGAATTGTCCCCGAGTAAAAGAAGTGATGCCGCCATGTACGCTGAGGAGCGCCGCCGCCAGATTGCTTCGTTGACCGCCGTCGAAGGGCGCGTCAACGTCACCGAACTTTCCGAGAGATTCGATGTCACCGCGGAGACCATTCGACGCGACTTAGCGGTGCTCGACCGCGATGGCGTCGTCCACCGCGTCCACGGCGGCGCTGTTGCTTCCCAGTCTTTCCAGACCGCGGAGTTTACCCTCGACGCACGCTCACGCTCCGCGTCAACCGCCAAGTCGGCCATCGCACGCGCCGCGGTGGACTACCTCCCACAGCCGGGCGGCTCCATCTTTCTCGACGCTGGTACCACTATCAACGCTCTCGCTGACCTCATCTCGGTTCAGCCTAACGCGCACAGCTGGTCCATCGTTTCCAATAGCCTTCCCATTGCGCTCTCTCTGGCCAGCAATGGTCTCTCCGAGGTCCAGCTGCTGGGCGGCACGGTCCGCGCCATCACGCAGGCGGTGGTCGGCGATACGGCGCTGCGCACCATGGCACTCATGCGCGCTGACGTCGCCTTCATCGGTACGAACGCGCTTACCCTCGACCACGGACTGTCCACGGCAGACTCCCAAGAGGCTGCAATGAAGTCCGCTTTCGTTACCCACGCACAGAAGGTTGTCGTGCTCTGCGACTCCACGAAACTGGGCAATGACTACCTCGTGAGCTTCGCGTCAATCGCTGACCTTGATGTGGTCATCACGGATTCCGGCGCACCGCAGTCCTTCATCGACCAACTGCGCGACCGCGAGGTTGAGGTCATTGTCGTAGAGGACAAGTAAACCAGACTTTCCAACGCTCCACTGCACAACGCCCCATCGGTTCACACAATGAGCCAATGGGGCGTTTCGGTATCTCCAACCATGTTCCGGTCGACCGACACGTGGCGAGACACACGAGTTGGCCAAGACGACAAAGCCGCCCATGCACGGGGCACGGGCGGCAGCGGCTGCAGAAGTCGCTTAGATGTTCGCGATGTACTCGCGGACAGCCTCGCGGGCCTCAGAAGCGCCAACGGAGTTGACGGCGATGTCGGCGATCTTCTGGCACTGCTCCAGGGTGAGCTCCGAGAGCTGAGCGCCCACGCCGGCGACGGCGGTGGCGGCGCAGGACAGGGAGTTCACGCCCAATCCGACGAGCACGCCGGCGAGCATCGGATCAGCGGCGGCCTCGCCACAGACGCCCACGGCCACGTTGTTGTCGCGGCCGACAACACAGGTGTGTTGGATAAGACGCAGCACGGCCGGTTGCCACGGGTCGGTGAGGTAGGCCAGCTGTGGGGACAGACGGTCCGCAGCCATGGTGTACTGCGTGAGGTCATTGGTACCGATGGACACGAAGTCGAGGTACGGCATGATGGTGTCGGCCATGAGCGCAGCGGCGGGGACCTCAATCATCGCACCCGCGGTGAGGTTGCGCTCACGGCACAGATCTGCGAACCACTTGGCTTCAGAGGATGTAGCAACCATCGGAGCCATGACCCAGGTGGGAGCGTTCTCGTCACGCTCAGCGGCGGCCTTCGCAATGGCGTCGAGCTGGCGCGTAAGAAGCGACTCGTTGTCACGGGCAATACGCAGACCGCGCACACCGAGAGCCGGGTTTTCCTCGGTCTCCATGGTGGCGTAGGAAATCGGCTTATCCGAGCCTGCGTCGAGCGTACGGACAACGACCTTGGACTGCGGGAAGGCAGCGAAGACCTTGCCATAGATGCGTGCCTGCTCATCAACAGTTGGCTCTTCCGTCGCGGACAGGAAGGACATCTCCGTGCGGTAGAGGCCGATGCCCTCTGCCTGCGTGTCAGCGGCGACGCGAGCGGCATTGCCGTCTGCCACATTGGCGAGCAGCTGGAAGCGGTGGCCGTCCTTGGTCTGGGCCGGACCGGTCCACTGCGCCACCTTGGCGGCGCGCTCGCGGTACTCCGCGACGGCGGCCTCAGAGGTAGCCGGGTCAGCACCGAGGGTCACGGTACCCAACGAACCGTCGACGAAGACCTTGGTGCCCGGCTCGATGTCGCGCAGCTTGGCGCCTACGGCGACGATGCACGGGATGTCGAGCTGACGCGCGATGATCGCGGTGTGCGAGGTCGGGCCGCCGAGCTCGGTGACGAGCGCCTTGATGTGGGTGCCGTCGAGGGTCGCGGTATCCGCCGGCGCGAGGTCATCGGCGAAGAGAACGGCTTCGCCCTCAACGGTGGGCAGGCCGGGCTCCGGCTCGCCGCGCAGCTGTGCAATAACGCGGTCACGCACGTCCTTTAGGTCGGTCGTGCGCTCAGCCATGACGCCGCCCGCAGCCTCGAACATGGCGATGAATTTGTCGGTCGCGCCGACGACGGCGTATTCCGCGTTATTGCCGGCGTTGATGTTCTTACGCACGGCCTTGTGCCAGCCGCGGTCCTTGACCATGCCGGCGGTCGCGTTGAGCACCTCAGCCGCGTTGCCTTCCGCGCCCGCGGCGCGGGTCTCCAGACGACCGGAAACGGTGAGCACGGCCTCGTTAAAGCGATCGAATTCTGCCGCTGCCTCATCTTCGGCGATCGGCGTGCCCGAGGTCGGCAGATCGGGGCGGGGTCTTACCCAGACGGCCTCAGCAAAAGCGACGCCCGAAACGACGCCGGTGCCCTTGATAGTGGACTGAGATGCGTTTTCCATGCGTGGAAACTCCCTTGCATTCATATCGAATGGTGTCTTTTGTTCAGATCATCACAAATCGGACGCAAAATCAATAGAAAACACAGGAAACCATTGACAAACGGACAGATTCGGACAAAAATCAACAGTGACCACAAATGTAATTCACAAGCGTTTTCCCAGAGTGTCCACCATCCGGGAGAAACACCAACAAACACCAGCATACGGAAATATCCGGAGAGGGATGTTTATTAGATGATCGTCACACTGACACCGAACCCCAGCGTCGACGCCACCCAGGAGCTGGGTGGACCGCTGGAGCCCGGCGCCGTCCAGCGCACCGTGGCTTATAGCCACGCCGCCGGTGGCAAGGGACTTAACGTCTCCCACGCCGTGCATCTCGCAGGCGCACCGACGCTCGCGCTGTTCCCGGCTGCGAACCGCGACGGCTTCCTCAGTCTCGTCGAGGATTCCGAAGTCCCGTTCGAGAATATCCCTATGACGGATCTCGTGCGTACGAACTCCACCATCACGGAGCCGGACGGCCGCACCACGAAGATCAACGGCTTGGGCCCGACGCTGTCTGAAGACACGCAGGCCGAGCTCGTCGCCCGCTTGAGCGCCGCAGCGGCCACGGCCGACTGGGTCGTCCTCGCCGGTTCTCTGCCACGCGGCGTGGACAAGGACTGGTACGCCACCCTGGTGCGCGCCGTGCGCGCGGCCAACCCCAACTCGCAGATCGCCGTCGACACCTCGGATGGCCCCATGGAGGCCCTCGGCGCCCGCCTGGACGACTCCGCGCCGGACCTCATCAAGCCCAATGGCTTGGAGCTGGGACAGCTCACCGGTCGCGACGGTCTGGCGCTCGAGCGCCAGGCGGAAGACGGGGACTTCAGCGGCGTCGTCGAGGCGGCGCGCGAGGTCAACGCGCGAGGCATCCCCCAGGTGCTCGTCACCTTGGGCGGCGCAGGCGCCGTCCTCGTTACCCCGGAGGGCGCCTGGATTGCGACCCCGCCGCCCGTCGAGGTCAAGTCGACCGTCGGCGCAGGCGACTCCTCTCTCGCTGGCTACATCCTGGCACGCAGCCAGGGCAAGAACTTCGCGGACTCACTCGCCCAGTCGGTTGCCTATGGCACCGCGGCAGCCGGACTGCCCGGCACAACGATTCCGCGCCCGGAACAATTGAATATTGAAGAGACCACAGTCTCTGCCCTGTAATCCACCCCAGATAAATGAAGTAAGGAGCCTGACATGGCATCCGATCTGATTACGACCGACCTGGTCGCGCTTGACGCCGACTTTGGTGACAGTGTCGAATCGGTCATTACGAACCTCGCCACGCTAGTCCACGGCACTGGCCGCGCGACTGACATCGAGGGACTCGCGCAGCCCGCCATCAACCGCGAGGCACAGGCCGGTACCGGCGTGCCCGGCGGCGTGGCTATCCCCCACTGCCGTTCCGAGGTTGTCACCGAGCCGACCCTCGCATTCGCGCGCCTGTCTCAGGGCGTGGATTTTTCGGGCCCGGACGGCGACGCTCACCTCGTCTTCCTCATCGCAGCCCCCGCCGGCGGCGGCAAGGCGCACCTCAAGATCCTCTCCAAGCTCGCACGCGCGCTCGTGAAGAAGGACTTCCTTGCGGCTCTTCGATCCGCAAGTACGAAGGAAGAAATCGTCACGCTCGTCCTCGACGTCGTCAACGCCGAGAAGAAGCCTAAGGCCCAGCCTGCCGATGCCCCCGCTACCGCAGCCGCCGCACCGGCTGCCAACGTCACGCGTATCGTCGCCGTCACGGCCTGCCCCACTGGCATCGCCCACACCTATATGGCTGCCGATGCCCTTACGCAGACCGCCGCCGAGCGTTCCGACGTCGACCTGCAGGTCGAGACCCAGGGTTCCTCCAACAACACGGCCCTGTCCCAGGCGACCATCGACGCGGCTGACGCCGTCATCTTCGCCACCGATGTGGGAGTCCGCGACCGCGAGCGCTTCGCGGGCAAGCCCGTCATCGAGTCTGGCGTCAAGCGCGGCATCAACGAGCCGGGCAAGATGATCGACGAGGCCATCGCTGCCTCAAAGAATCCCAACGCCCGCAAGGTAGCCGGCACCGCTGGGGCGGCATCGGCAAGCTCTGCACAGGAAGAAGGCGCAGGCCTGGGCTGGGGCAAGCGCATCCAGCAGGCGATTATGACGGGCGTGTCCTACATGGTGCCGTTCGTTGCCGCCGGCGGTCTGTTGCTCGCCCTCGGCTTCCTCTTCGGCGGCTATGACATGGCCAACGGTTGGGGCGCCATCTCTACGCAGTACTCGCTTAACAACCTGCCGGGCCACGAGGTCGACGTCGATGGCACGATGATGACCTTCGAGCGCTCCGGCTTCCTGCTCTACATCGGCGCGGTGCTCTTCGCGACCGGCCAAGCAGCGATGGGCTTCATCGTTGCGGCCCTGTCCGGTTATATCGCGTTCGCGCTCGCTGGCCGTCCGGGCATCGCACCGGGCTTCGTCGGCGGCGCCATCGCCGTGACCCTGGGCGCCGGCTTCATCGGCGGTCTGGTCACCGGTCTTATCGCTGGTCTCGTCGCCATGTGGATCGGCAACTGGAAGGTCCCGCGCTGGCTGGGCTCCCTCATGCCGGTCGTCATCATCCCGCTGCTTGCTTCCCTCGTTACCGGCCTGCTCATGTACCTCGTCCTCGGCGCACCGCTCGAGGCGATCATGAACGGCCTGCAGAACTGGTTGTCGTCCATGTCCGGCTCCTCTGCCGTGCTGCTCGGCATCATCCTCGGCCTCATGATGTGCTTTGACCTCGGTGGCCCGGTCAACAAGGCGGCCTACCTCTTCGCGACCGCTGGCCTGTCCACGGGCGACGAAGCCTCCATGCAGATTATGGCTGCCGTCATGGCCGCCGGTATGGTCCCGCCGATTGCCCTGTCCATCGCCACGTTCTTGCGCAAGAACCTATTCACCCCTGCCGAGCAAGAAAACGGCAAGTCTTCCTGGCTGCTGGGCCTGTCCTTCGTCTCCGAGGGTGCCATCCCGTTCGCCGCGGCTGACCCGCTGCGCGTCATCCCGTCCATGATGGCCGGTGGCGCCGTCACCGGTGCCCTGTCCATGGCCTTCCACGTCGGTTCCCGTGCTCCGCACGGCGGCATCTTCGTCTTCTTCGCCATCGACCCGATTTGGGGCTGGATCATCGCGCTGCTCGCCGGCATCGCCGTCTCCACCCTCGCGGTCATCGCCATGAAGCAGTTCTGGCCCAACAAGACGGTCGAGGCCGAGGCCGCCAAGGCTGAAGCAACCGCCGCGTAACTCTTCTCACGTATGGTCCCCGGCGCATCCGGCCGGGGACGAGTACACTGGTTTACAACGATTTACCCCGTATGAAAGGACTTACATACCATGGCTTCTAAGACCGTTAAGGTTGGTTCCTCCGTCGGCCTGCACGCCCGTCCGGCTTCCATCATCGCTGATGCTGCTGGCGAGTACGACGAGGACATCTTCCTCACCCTCGTGGGTGGCGACGATGATGACGAGACCGACGCTGCCTCGTCCCTGATGATCATGGCCCTCGGTGCCGAGCAGGGCGACGAGGTCACCGTTACCTCTGACAACGAGGACGCTGTCGAGAAGATCGCCGCTCTCATCGAGAAGGACCTGGACGCCTAAGTCTTCATCCTGACAAGCGGGCCCTCGGGCCCGCTTTTCGCGTTTTCAAAAGGCTTGTCCCCTGGCGTACCCGGATTTCACGACGACCAAGGCCTCAAAACCGAGGACATTCGGGCGCTTCGTTGTCGTGAAATCCCGTCTCCCCTTCCGCGAAGTCCGCGGGTTCGGTTTTCAGGACAACGAAGGCGCCCCGGAACGCGGACCTCAAGGGCTTCGTTGTCGTGAAATCCGCGCAAAGACTGTGCGGTGGGCGGCCAGGGACATGTGAAAGCCCGCTGCGGTGAGGCAGCGGGCAGGCAGAACAGCGGCGGGGTTAGACGTACCAGTACAGGTCCGTCACGGGGCCGCCGTCCTGTCCGGGCATGAGGACGTAATCCTCGAAGGCGACCTCGCTAGGGTCGTGACCGGACTCGCGCAGGGCGGTCTCAAACTGGTTCCATGCTTCGGGGAGCATGGCGTAGTCCTGTTCAAAGCGCGCGACCACGGCGGAACCCTCGGGGAAATCAAGGAGCTGCGCTGGGTACTCCGCGGCGTCGAGGACGGTGGCGACGGCGGCACGATGGGCATCGGAAAGCACAAAGGCAGCGGCGACGTCGAAGCTTTCGTCGGGTGCCGAGAAATAGTAGGCCCGGCAGGCGGCGGGAACGACGCCAGCGGCCTCGAGGACGCGCGCGAGAACCGGATAGGCGGCGTCGAAGAAGGTCCGGAGGTCAGTGACCTCGCGGCGCAGGGCAAGCACCGTGTGGCGCGGGAGGGGACGCGGCTCCATTAGTATTTCGCTCCATGCCCCTCACCCATGCGCTCATAGAGCCACCTGGCCAACGGGTAGACGACGATAACGCCCACGGAGCCCCAAGCGATGCCCTCGAGTGAGACGGAGCCGACATTGAGCGTGAGGTTGCCGATGCCGGCGACCAGTGCCACGGCCGCGCAGGTGAGGTTGACCGGGTTGTTGAAATTCACCTTATTGTCCATCCAGATGCGGATGCCGAGCATGCCGATGAGACCGTAGAGCACGAGCGTGGCGCCACCGAGAACGCCGGTAGGGATGGTGAAGATGAGTGCGCCGAACTTCGGGATGAAGGCGAGCGCGATGGCGAAGAGTGCCGCAACCCAGTACGCGGCCGTCGAGTACACGCGGGTCGCGGCCATAACGCCGATGTTCTCCGCGTAGGTCGTGGTGCCGGAACCGCCGAAGCCGCCCGCGATGGCGGTGCCGAGGCCGTCCGCAATGAGGGCGTCGCCAGCGAGATCGTCGAGGTCGCGCTTGGTCATCTCGGACACAGCCTTGACGTGGCCGACGTTCTCCGCGATGAGGACGACGAGGACCGGCAGCGCCACGAGGATGGCCGAGAGGTGGAAGGAGGGCGTGTGGAACTGCGGCACACCGATCCAGTCAGCATCGGCGATGGTCTGCGCGGTGTCCGGCGCGAGGTTGCCCGTCACGGCGGCAAAGACCCATCCGATGACGACGCCAATGAGGATGCCCAGGCGGGCAACCATTCCGCGGCCACCCACGGTCGCGACGATGATGGCGACGAGGGTGACGAAAGCAACGAGCGGCTGCGTCTGGAAGTTGGCGGTGGCGCTCGGTGCCAGGTTCAGGCCGATGAGCGCGACGATGGCGCCAGTCACGGCCGGCGGCATGACGGCGTCGAGGACGCGACGGCCAGCAGCCTTCACGATAAAGCCGACAAGCACGAGGACAAGGCCTGTGACGAGGACGGAGCCCGCCTGGACGCTGATGCCTTCAGACTGCGAGGCCGACAGCGGTGCGATGAACGCAAAGGACGAGCCCAGGTACGAGGGCAGGCGGTTGCGCGTGATGAGAAGGAAGAGGATGGTCGAGATACCTGAGAACAACAGCGTGGTGTTCACAGGGAAGCCGGTGAGCGTCGGCACGAGTAGCGTCGCGCCGAACATGGCGACGACGTGCTGCATGCCAATGCCGATCGTCCGGCCCCAGCTCAAGCGTTCTTCCGGCGCGACAACCGCGCCCGGAGCAATTTTCTGACCGTCACCGTGGACGGTCCAACCTAGAGAGTAAGTCACGAACCCTCATTATGGTCGACCTGCGACGAATACGGAAACGTGAACGCCTCAGCGGCTCCGTCTACGCGGCGTCGGAGACGTGGAACTCCTTGAGCTCGTCCGCGACGGCGACGGGCAGGCGCACGTCGAGCAGCGTGCCGTCCTCGGTGTAGGACTCGGAGCGCACGGTGCCCACGGCGTGGGCACGGGCCACGACGTCGCCGCGGGTAAACGGCACGAGCAGCTGTACGTGAGCGTCGCGGGCGTTGAGGAAGAGCTCGACGCGGGCGGTGAGCTCGTCGATGCCCTCCCCCGTCTTCGCCGAGACGTACACGACGTTGTCGCGGTCAAGGACGTGGCGCAGCTCTGCGAGCACGAGCGGGTCGGCCTCGTCGATCTTGTTGATGACGATGATCTCTGGCGGGGCGTCCTCGCCGGTCTCGCGCACGATGTCGTAGATGACCTTGTTCACGGCCTCGATCTGCTTGAGCGGGAACGGGTCCGAGCCGTCGACGACGTGGAGCATGATGTCTGCGGCGAGGACCTCCTCGAGCGTGGACTTGAAAGCCTCCACGAGCTGCGTGGGCAGGTGACGAACGAACCCGACGGTGTCTGTAAAGACGACTTGGCGGCCATCGGCAAGCTCTGCACGGCGCGTGGTGGGATCCAGGGTGGCGAAGAGGGCGTTCTCGACGAGAACGCCCGCGCCGGTCATGGCGTTGATCAGGCTCGACTTGCCGGCGTTCGTGTAGCCAGCGATGGCGATTTGCGGAATGGCCGACGCGCCGCGGCGGGCACGCTTGACCTCGCGCGCGGTCTTCATAGCCTTGAGCTCGCGACGTAGCAGCGCCATCTGGGTGCGAATGCGGCGACGGTCCGTCTCGATCTTCGTCTCACCGGGACCACGCAGGCCCACGCCGCCGTTGGAGCCGGCGCGGCCACCCGCCTGACGCGAGAGGTTGCCACCCCAACCACGGGTGTGGGTGTAGAGGTATTCGAGCTGGGCTAGGGAGACCTGCGCCTTTCCCTCTTTGGACTTCGCGTGCTGCGCAAAGATATCGAGGATGAGCATGGTGCGGTCGATGACCTTGGTGTCGAGCTCGCGCTCCAGCGCGGAGAGCTGACCGGGGGTGAGCTCACCATCGCAGACCACGGTATCGGCACCGGTGGCCATGACGATGTCTTTGAGCTCCTTGACTTTGCCCGAGCCAACGTACGTGCCCGGGTCTGGCTTATCGCGCTTTTGGTAGAGGGCCTCGACAACTTCAGCGCCGGCGGTCTCTGTGAGCGCGGCAAGCTCGGACATGGTGGCCTCAACCTCGGCGACGGTGCCTTCGGTCCACACGCCGACAAGCACGACCTGCTCAAGGCGCAGCTTACGGTACTCAACCTCGTAGCCGTCAGTGGTGTCTTCGGCACGAATGGTCGTTGCCTTCGTGACGCGGCGGAAGGAGTTACGCTCGGCGAGGTCGAGCTCGCCGGTGGTTGGGTCACCGTGGTCTCCGTGGTCGACTGGGCGCACACCGTGCACCGGCGCCGCATGGTCGCGAAAGGCCGCGGCGAGGAGATCCTCGTGGGATTGCTTTTCTTTCTCTGTCATATGCTTTCCCATCTTTCCACGTCGCGCGGGAAAACGGTGAATAATTCGCCCACAGCGCACAGCACCCCCACATTGATTAAATACGGAGAACCCTGTGGGAATGAACACGCCCGCGCAACGGTTGAACGTTACTGGAAATATTGGCCCCCACGCTAGGATGATCCCCATGACCACACCTGTTGAATCCACCGCTAATCCGGAGATGCAGGCCATCGGCCTCAACTACTCCCGTTGGCAGGACGCGGTTGAAGCCGCCATCGCCACGAACCAGCTCACCGTCACCGGCGAGGTCCGCGGCGGCCAGCTTATTCAGTTCGCTGATCCGTCGGGCGCACAGCTCAACATCCTGGCCGTTGAGCCTTTCGCGACCTTCATCGGCTTTGAGGCGACCACGCAGACCTTCGCCCACGTCGACATGGTCAACGACGTTCTGTCCTACATGGACGTCATCGACCCGTTCGGCAACTCGCTGGCTCAGGTCACCGCGAACTTGGCACAGGGCCCGCTACTCGCCGAGGAAGATACGCAGGAATGGCAGCAGGTGAGCCTCACCGCCATGGGCGTCGCCGTCGAGTCCTTTGACTCCGCCGAGGCCTACGAGGCCGCCACCGGCATCTTCCCGTCCGCCTTCGAGTCCGAGGGCGCCGAGATCGTCAATGCCGGTTCCGCCGCAACACCTACCGCTGCCGCGACCTTTGCAGCGCGTGTCATGGAGTCCGAGTGGCGCCACAACCAGCTCACGGGCGAGAAATTCATGCACCTCGTCATGGACGGTCTCTTCCCCTTCGATCTCTGCCTGCCGGCTACCTTCGGTGACAGCGAGCTCCCGGCCAAGGACACCGTCCTCGCTGGCCGCGCGATGATCGTCGCCTCCGTCAACCTGCCCACCGGCGGCTGCGGTTGCGGCGGTGGCGGCTGCGGTTGCGGCGGCCACTAGGACGACCCCTAGCGCGGCGCGGGATGCTCCGTGCCGCGCTTTCCTGATCCCGCACCCACACAAAGTTGACGCGGCACTTTTCATTGGGCATCGCCGCCGCGGTGCGGTAAAATTCCCTGAAGAATTTATTTATTTACGCGCGGAGGGCAGTGACATGGTCTTATTTTCGAATTCCTATTCACGTCGCTCCACGCTGGCCATGGCGCTCACGCTCGGCGCGTGCATCGTCCTCATCGCCCTGCTCAAGGTGCCGGGGCTCATGATTTCTTTCCTGCTCGTCGGCGCTGCCTTGCTCATGATGAGCGCCCGTCCCGAGTCCACGGAGCACGACGCGCTGCGCACGTCCATCCAGCTCTCCAGCGAGGATATCCGGGACGTCATGGCGCAGTTCGAGGACTTCGAGGTTTCCCAGGACACGGACATCATCGCGGACCGCACGCTTCACCGCCCGGCTCTGCTCGATCTCGATACCAACGATCCGGACATCGAGGCCTTCCACTACCAGTACGCCTCTGCATCGCGCTTCCTCAAGCGCCTCCCGGCTCGTCTGGCCTCCCCCATGCTCGACACGAATCAGCTCGAGCAGATCTTGAGCGTCACTGACCAGCGCGCCGCGAGCCTCCAGGAATCCTGGCTCGCCGCCCGCCAGGCTGCGTTCCGCTTGGGCCCGGACTACAAACAGCAGCCTTCCAGTGCCCCTTCTGACGAGGATGAGGACTGGCGCAACTCCGCCTAGCCCCCGCGGCCACTCCGCCCTCATGCCCACTTCATGGCGAAGGCACTATCTCAAAGGCAATAACCCCAGGTCAATAAAATCGGCACTCTCGCCGCGACCTGGGGTTATTGCTGTTACAACATTGCCTTCGTCTGAAAGGCGAATGTCTGGCGGTTTTAGAGAACCGTCGTGCCTTCCGCAACGAGGCGCGACGGGCCAGTAAGACGCGAGCCGCCGTCGAAGATGTCCACCACGACCTGCCCGCCTGGGACGTTGACGGCGACGGTGCCGGTGGGTTGGGCGACATCGGCAAGCGCGGCGCGGGCCGCGGCGACGGTGCCGGTACCGCAGGAGCGGGTCTCGCCGACGCCGCGCTCGAAGACGCGCATGTGGACGGCGCCGTCGACGAGCGGGGTGACGACCTCGACGTTGACGCCTGCGGGGAAGAACTCGTGGTCGAAGACGGGCTGCTCGAAGTCCATGGCGGCGAGTTCCTCGGACGTGAGCGACGGGATGACGGCAGCGAGGTGCGGGTTACCCATGTCGACGCCCAGGCCGGCGAAGCTCGTGCCCGCCATCGACGCGGTGGACACGCCGGTGACAACAGCGTCGCCCATCTCGATGGAAACCTCCGCGTCGAAGTCATCGAAGGAATGGACCTTCACCTGCTTAGCGCCCGCGCGGGTGCCGATGGTGAACTCATCTGCGTCGACGAGGCCGCGGGCGCGCAGGTAATGCGCGAAGACGCGGCTGCCGTTGCCGCACATCTCGGCCACGGAGCCGTCCGCGTTGCGGTAGTCCATGAACCAGTCCTCGCGGTCGCAGTCGATCGACTCGACCTCGCCGGCGTCGAGGAGCGCGCCCGCGCGAACGACACGCAGAAGGCCGTCGCCGCCAATGCCGGCGCGGCGATCGCAGAGCAGCGCAACGCGCTCGGGTGCGATGGGAGTTGCCGCATCTAGATCTTCAATGATGACGAAGTCGTTTTCGGTGCCGTGGCCCTTGGTGAAATGAGTCGTGGTCATACGGCGATACTACGCCAGCGCGGCGCGCGCTTGGGCCGCGGTGTCCCCTGCCGCGTCGAGCCACGTAATGCGCGGGTCGCGGTTAAACCACGAGCGCTGGCGGCGCACGTAACGGCGGGTGCCGGTGATCGTGCGCTCGACGGCCTCGTCCCAGGTGAGTTCACCACGCTGGGCCTGGAAGACCTGGGCGTAGCCGATGGCACGGCCGGCCGTTGAATCAGAGACGAGGCCCTGTTTTTGAAGCGCCTCCACTTCCGCGACGAGGCCGCGCTCGAACATCTGGCGCGTGCGCAGATCGATGCGCGGGTTGAGCCACTCGGGAGTGGTGCGCAGGCCGAGCATGCGCGTGCCCCAGCGCGGCGGCGCGTCCTTGGGCGGCTGCGACGCCTTAAACGGCTTGCCGGTGAGTTCGATGACCTCCAACGCCCGGACGGTGCGGCGCGGGTCCTTGTCCTCGATAATCGAGGCGGCGGCGGGGTCGATTTCTGCAAGTTCGCGGTGCAGCGCATCGATGCCAATGTCCAGACGGCGCGCCTCATACTTCGCCCGGACAGAAGGGTCCGTGGGTGGGAATTGCCAGTCATCCACCAGCGCCTGCACGTAGAGCATGGAACCGCCCACGAGGATGGGCGTCTTGCCGCGGGCTAGGATGTCCTCAACGTCGGCGACGGCGTCGCGCTGGTAGCGCGCCACGGAGGCGGGCTCGGTGACGTCCCAGACGTCGAGCTGGTGGTGCGGGATTCCCTCGCGTTCCTCAAGCGTGAGCTTCGCAGTACCGATATCCATCCCGCGGTAGAGCTGCATGGAGTCGACGTTGACGACCTCGCCGTCGAGCTCGTGGGCAAGGACGAGGCCGAGGGCAGACTTGCCGGAGGCGGTGGGACCGATGACGGCGATGGGGCGCAGATTATTTTCAGGCATGACTCGACCCATCTTAGGGAAATTCGCCCCTACAACCTAAGACAAAGTGGGCCAGAAACTATTAAAGTGAGAAAAGACGTTTTATTGGCAGCCCCCGCGCGGGGCACGCAAGCAGAAGAAAGCACGGTGTGCGCACATGACTCCCATCCCTACCCCAGGCAATATGCCCAAGCCCGGCCCGCGCCCGGGAGCCAAACCCGGTGCGCACCGCCCTGCCGCACAGCCTGTGCCGGTGGCCACGCCGGTCGCCTCTGACCCGTCCAAATTCGGCCGCGTGGCTGACGATGGCACCGTGTATCTGAAGACCGCTGATGGCGAGCGAGAGATTGGCCAGTGGCAGGCCGGAACCCCGGCTGAGGGCTTGTCCCACTACGGTAAGCGCTTCGACGACCTTGCCACCGAGGTCGAGCTGCTCGAGGCCCGTCTCAAGGCGAACCCGGGCGAGGCCGAGTCCATCAAGAAGACGGCGTCCGAGCTGCGCGAGTCGCTGCCCACCGCCGCCGTCATTGGCGATATCGAGGCGCTGGACAAGCGCCTGACCGCAGTCCTCGAGCACTCGGACAAGGCCGGCCAGCAGGCGCAGGCCGACAAGGCCCGCCGCCGCGAGGAGGCCATCGCTGCCAAAGAGAAGCTTGCCGCAGAAGCCGAGGACCTCGCTGCGAACTCCACCGAGTGGAAAGCGGCGGGCGATCGCATCCGCACCATCCTCGAGGAGTGGAAGCAGATCCGCGGCATCGACCGCAAGACGGACGACCAGCTGTGGAAGCGCTACTCCCGCGCCCGCGACTCCTTCAACCGCCGCCGCGGTTCCCACTTCGCGGAGCTCGACCGTAGCCGCGCCGCCGCGAAGGCGAAGAAGGAAGAGCTCGTCGCCCGCGCCGAGGCGCTCATGGATTCCACGGAATGGGGCGAGACCGCCCGCAAGTTCCGCGACCTCATGAGCGAGTGGAAGGCTGCCGGCCGCGCCCCGCGCGACATCGATGACAAGCTGTGGGCCGCGTTCCGTGCCGCGCAGGACAAGTTCTTCGACGCCCGCAACGCCCTCAACGACGAGCGCGACAAGGAATTCGCGGCGAACGCCGAGGCCAAGGACGCGCTGCTTGCCGAGTACGACTCCCAGATCGACCCGGAGAAGTCCATCGAGACGGCGAAGAACAAGCTGCGCGAGCTCCAGGAGAAGTGGGAGGACATCGGCTTCGTCCCGCGGGCTCGCATCCGCGAGTACGAGGACAAGATCGAGGCGCTCGAAAAGCGCGTCGCTGACGCCGAGTCCGCCGAGTGGCGCCGCACAGACCCCGAGGTCCAGGCCCGTGTCGCCCAGTTCCAGGCCAAGGTCGACAACTTCACTGCGCAAGCCGAGGCCGCTGAGGCCAAGGGCAAGACGAAGAAGGCCGAGGAGCTGCGCGCCCAGGCCGCGCAGTGGCAGGAGTGGGCTGACACGGCCGCTGCCGCCGCGAACGACCAGTAAATGCGCCTCATTCAGGTCTCCCCGCCCGCTGCCACGCTCGTGGCGGCGGGCGCCTTCGATCCCTCAGACGTCGTGCGCAGCTTCGTCTTCGCCTCGAACCTCGCGGCGCAGGAGGCGACGGGCGACCCCGCCGCGTCCGTCGCGCCGGAGCGCGTCCTCAATCGTCTCAAAGGCTCGACCGAGTCCACGACTCTCCTCTTTGCCGCTGTCGAGGGCCCCGCCGTCGGCGAGGTGGGCGAACTCGGCCTGCCCACCACGCCCGCCGCCGTCGACCCCGGCGCCGACTCCCCGCTCTTTGATTACCGTGGCTTTATCTTGCTCACGCTCCCCCTGCTTGAGGAAAAGGGCCACGCCGACATCGAGCTCGTCCTCGACGTCGATCTATTGCCTCTGCCGGGCGAGCCGCTCGATCTCGAGGGCGAAGAAGTCGCACGCTGGCTCGCCGCGCAGTCCCTCACTCTCATGGGAAAGCTCGGTCGCGATGTCGCGCAGGTGGGACTCACAGTCGAGCCCGAAGACCCGTTCCTCCCCGCATTCCGGGAGCTGGGCTTCGAGTGCAAGCACCGTGAGGAACAAATCGTCTGCTCTGTCCCCGCAGACCCAGCGGTGCCGCTGCTTCCCCACGGGCTCGCCGTGCGCGTGTGGGAGGACTACGACATCCCGGACGCGGAGCTGCCAGACGTCCTGGAGCTGCTCACCGTCGCCGGCGCCGACACGTGCAACGGGGCGCTCACCGTCGAACCCGTCGTGTGGACCGCCGAGCGCCTCCGCGACGCCGCGGCCCGGCTGCGCGACCGCAAGGCGCACACCCTGCTCGTGGGGCTAGAAATCGAGGGTCGCGTGGTGGTTCTCAGCGAGCTCGCACACCAGGAGCACGGGGATCCCGAGGTCGCCGAGTGGACGCTTACCGTCACCGCGCGTGACCGCCGCGGCGAGGGGCTCTCGCGCTTGGCGCAGCTCGTCGCGCTGCGCGAGGTGCGCCGCGTGTGGCCCGAGGTCACCCGTGCGTACGGCTCCTTCGCGCCTGCCGATGCCCCCTCCGCCCAGCTAGCACAAAGCCTCGGCGCGCAGAGGATCTCTGCGGCCGAGGCCTGGGAGCTCAAGCTCTAGTTCTCGCTAGTTTTCGCGCTGGCGGCGGTGACGCTCGGCGGCCTGCGCACGGCGGTCGTCGATGAGGACCGGATTATCGTCTGCGGCATCCTTCGGCGTGTGCGTCTGAACGGCGACGACGGCGTTCGGGCGGGCGGCGAGCTCGCGCACGCGCCCCTCGGCAGCGCGCTGCTCCGGGGACTTGTGCATGATAATCCGCGCGAAGGCGACGACCGCAATGATATCGCCGAGGAGCAACAGGTAGAAACCCGGGCCCGTCGAATTCGCTGCCCAGAAAGCCCACAGCGCGACGAAAAGGCCGAGGCCCACGAGCATCCACGCAATTTGGGCAAGCATCGTACGGCGTGCCACGAGCGTAATAAGCGTGAGAATCATTCCGATGGCCGAGGCGAGGGCGAAGACCTGCTCCATGATGGAGACGTCGCCCAGCCCCAGGAGCGTTTCCGCGCCGCTGAAGCCATTCGTGTTGTCGAAGAGCAGGCTCACAACGTAGAGCAGCACCGCAACGCCCAGCGGGATAGTCGCGCCGCCGAGCTCCAGTGTTTTCGCCGCGCGCTTCTCCGCGGCGAGCGCGTCCTGCAATTCTTTCGTATCACTCATGGAGCTCAACCTTACTCTGGCTTAGCAACCACACGATTTTTCGCCAGGCTCGCCAGCGACCGGCGCGGATGCCGGCTTGCCGATGGACGGCAGGCCTAGACCCACGCCAATCGGCGCGGTGGTCGGGGTCTCGCCCGCGGCCGACATGTCGCCCGCCTTGGTGCGACGGTGCTCAGTGACGCCGGCGTCAGCAATGAGGAAGAAGGATCCTGCGTCCGTGACCGTCGTGTGAACGACGTCGCCGGGTCGTATATCTCCGGCAATCTCATTGCCGGCGGCATCGGAAGGCGTGAAGTGCACGAGGCGGCCGTCGCGGGCGCGGCCGGTAAGACGGTGGGTCTCCTCGTTTTTCCGGCCGCCGGTAGCCTGGACGAGCAGCTCGACGTCGGTGCCCACGAGCTTGGCGTTCTCCTCCGCGGCGATGCGGTCCTGGAGCGCGACGAGGCGCTCGAAGCGGTCCTGGACGACCTCCTTAGGGATCTGATCCTCGCGGGCGCCAGCCGGGGTGCCGGGGCGCGGCGAGTACTGGAACGTGAACGCGGAGGCGAAGCGGGCGCGCTCGACGACGTCCATGGTGGCTTGGAAGTCTTCCTCGGTCTCGCCCGGGAAGCCCACGATGATATCCGTGGTAATCGCCGCATGCGGAATCTTCTCGCGCACCTCGTCGAGGATGCCCAGGAACTTCTTGGATCGGTAGCTGCGACGCATCTCCTTGAGGACGCGGTCCGAGCCGGACTGTAGCGGCATGTGCAGCTGCGGACAGATGACGGGGTTCTCGGCCATGACGTCGATAACGTCCGAGGTGAACTCGGCCGGGTGCGGCGAGGTGAAGCGCAGGCGCTCCAAGCCTTCAATCTTCGCGACTTCGCGCAGCAGCTTGGAGAACGCGAATTTATCGCGCGGCAGGTTGGGGTCCGCGAAGTTCACGCCGTAGGCGTTGACGTTCTGGCCGAGCAGCGTAACTTCGGACACGCCCTGGTCAACGAGCGCCTGGACTTCGGCCAGGATGTCGCCCGGGCGACGGTCCTCTTCTTTGCCACGCAGCGACGGCACAATGCAGAACGTGCACGTGTTATTGCAGCCCACGGACACGGACACCCAGCCGGCGTACGCGGACTCGCGCTTGGCAGGCAGGACGGAGGGGAACTCCTCGAGGGAGTCAACAATCTCAATCTGCGCTTCGTCATTGTGACGGGCACGCTCGAGCAGCGTGGGCAGCGCCGCCATGTTGTGGGTGCCGAAGACGGCATCAACCCATGGCGCGTTGCCCAGCACGGTGTCCTTATCCTTCTGCGCGAGGCAACCGCCCACGGCAATCTGCATGCCGGGGTGATTGTCCTTCGTCTTCTTCAGGTTGCCCAGCGTGCCGTAGAGGCGCTTATCGGCGTTCTCACGCACGGCGCACGTATTGAACACGACGAGGTCAGGCTCCTGCTCCTCCGCGGCGGCGACATAGCCAGCCTCTTCTAGCAGACCCGAGATGCGCTCAGAGTCGTGAACGTTCATCTGGCAGCCGAAAGTACGCACTTCATAGGTACGCGCGGAACCATCCGGGTTGGTGCCAGCGCTCTGCGCGATCTGGCCGAGGGCGGCCTCCGGATCGACTCCGGTGACGGCGTTTTTGGGGTTTCTAGTGTTCATGGGGGCGCTCACGTCGGTTCATTCTAACGACGCTCGGGGGTAACTCATAACCGCGCTCTTTCCCGGTTCACCAACTTCGCCGCATGAATGTTTCCTGCCATCCACCAGGCGTTTCTATATATTGACAGATATACTCCTTTTTGCAGGCGGGTGAAGCGTTATCAAAATGTGACCCTATTGTTCACCCTTGTGACACCGCGCACCTTATTATCCCAACATGACCCGTTCAACATACGGAAGGAAGTAGTGATGTGAGCAACTCCCCAATGATTCGCATCAGCGACGTACAAAAGTACTTCGACGATTATCACGCATTGCGCGACATTAATCTCGAGATCCAGCGCGGCGAAGTTGTTGTCGTGCTCGGCCCCTCGGGATCCGGTAAGTCCACGCTGTGCCGCACCATCAACCGCCTCGAGACCATCGAGTCCGGCTCCATCGCCATCGACGGCACCCCACTGCCGGAGGAAGGCAAGGCCCTGGCCACGTTGCGCGCCGACGTGGGCATGGTCTTCCAGCAGTTCAACCTCTTCCCGCACTTGACCATCAAGGACAACGTGACGCTGGGCCCCATCAAGGTGCGCAAGATGTCCAAGTCCGCCGCGAACGACCTGGCGCTCCAGCTCCTCGACCGCGTGGGGATTGCCAACCAGGCAGACAAATACCCGGCGCAGCTCTCCGGTGGACAGCAACAGCGCGTCGCCATCGCCCGCGCGCTCGCGATGAAGCCGAAGGTCATGCTCTTCGACGAACCAACCTCCGCGCTGGACCCGGAGATGGTCAACGAGGTTTTGGACGTCATGACGGACCTCGCCAAGGAGGGCATGACCATGGTCGTCGTCACGCACGAGATGGGATTCGCCCGCAAGGCCGCGGACCGCATCTTGTTCATGGCCGACGGCGAGATCGTCGAAGATACCGACCCCGACTCTTTCTTCACCAACCCGCAATCGGGTCGCGCCCGGGACTTCCTGGGCAAGATCCTCCACCACTAATCCCATCCTCATCTCAAGGAGAAACACCATGTCTCGTTCCCACATCACCCGCGTTATCGCCGCCACCTCCGCCGTCCTTGCCTCTGGCGCCCTGCTCGCTGCCTGCGGCGGCTCCTCCGACTCCGCCTCCGGCGAAGGCGAGGGCCTACTCGCCCACATCGAGTCTGGCAACGTCACCCTCGGCACCAAGTTCGACCAGCCGGGTCTCGGCCTGCGCGAGGGCGACGGGTCCATGTCCGGCCTGGACGTCGACGTCGCGACCTACGTCGTCAACCAGATCGCGAAGGACAAGGGCTGGGCTGAGCCAAAAATCGAGTGGAAGGAAACCCCTTCCGCGCAGCGCGAGACCCTCATCGAGAACGGCCAGGTCGACATGATCGCCGCGACCTACTCCATCAACGCCTCCCGCGCAGAGAAGGTCAACTTCGGTGGCCCGTACCTCGTCACCCACCAGGCGCTCCTCGTCTCCGAGGACAACGCGGAGATCAAGGGCCTCGATGGCCTCGACGGCAAGATCCTCTGCTCCGTCACCGGCTCCACCCCGGCTCAGAAGGTCAAGGAGGCTCTGCCGTCCGTGCAGCTCCAAGAGTTCGACACCTACTCCTCCTGTGTTGAGGCACTCTCCCAGGGCACCATCGACGCAATGACCACGGACGCGACCATCCTCAACGGCTACGCCGCCCAGAACGAGGGCAAGTTCAAGGTTGTCGAGCTCGAGAAGGACGGCAAGCCGTTCACCGACGAGTACTACGGCATCGGCCTCGCCAAGGACGACCAGGAGGCCACGGACGCCATCAATGCGGCGCTTGAGGAAATGCACTCCTCCGGCGAGTTCGACAAGCTCGTCTCCGCCAACCTTGGCGAGGGCGACGCCATCGAGCCGGGTACCCCGGGCGACCTGTCCTTCGTGGAATAACGCCCCCTTAGGCCGGGCTTGACAAGCCCGGCCCCTCCCATCCCCAATGAACGAGGAGAAAACATGAGCTCCATGTGGAGCCAGCTGGGTCCAGAACTCTGGCCCGCGTTTTGGCTCACTATCAAACTCACGCTGTGGTCGGCGTTGGGTTCCATGATCCTTGGCACCATCCTGACCGCGATGCGCGTCTCCCCCGTCGGCATTCTGCGCTTCCTGGCTACGACGTACATCACGATCGTGCGCAATACGCCGCTCACTCTGGTCGTGCTGTTCTGTTCCTTCGGTCTGTACCAGACCCTCGGTGTCACGCTCGCCAGCCGCGAGTCGGCGACATTCCTCATCGACAACAACGTGCGCCTGGCCATCGTGGGCTTTATCCTCTACACCTCCGCATTCGTCGCTGAGTCGTTGCGCTCCGGTATCAACACCGTAGACTTCGGCCAGGCGGAGGCCGCCCGCTCGCTCGGCCTGTCCTTTAGCCAGACGTTTAGCACCATCGTCTTCCCGCAGGCCGTTCGCGCGGCCATCGTGCCGCTGGGCAATACGCTCATCGCGTTGACGAAGAACACGACCATCGCGTCCGTCATCGGCGTCGCCGAGGCCTCGCTGCTCATGAAGTCGACCATTGAGTTCCACGCCAGCCAGCTCTTTGTCATCTTCCTCATCTTCGCAGCAGGCTTCATCATCCTTACGCTGCCCATGGGCCTTGGCCTGGGCAAGCTCTCTGAGAAATTGGCGGTGAAGAAATAATGTCCGTACGCGCCACAGTGCTTTACGATGCCCCCGGCCCTAAGGGCCAGCGCAACAACGTCATCTATACAGTCATCACCGTCATCGTCGCCACCGCGGTCCTCGCGTGGGTGTTCATGAAGCTGAACGAGCGCAACCAGCTCAGCCCTGAGCTGTGGACGCCGTTCCTCAATTCGCAGACATGGACGACGTATCTGCTCCCGGGTCTCAAGGGCACGATCTTCTCCGCCGTCGCCTCCATTCTGTTGGCCATCGTCTTTGGCGTGGTCTTCGGTCTAGGACGCCTGAGCGAGCACCGCCCCGTCCGCTGGGTGTGCGGCATTGTCGTGGAGTTCTTCCGCGCCATCCCCGTGCTGCTGCTCATGATTTTCGCCTACCAGCTCTTCGCGGTTTACGACCTCGTGCCGTCCAAGCACCTCGCCTTCGGCGCCGTTGTCTTCGCGCTCACGCTCTACAACGGCTCCGTCGTCGCCGAGATTCTGCGCTCCGGCATCCGCTCGCTGCCCAAGGGCCAAACCGAGGCAGCTAAGGCGCTGGGACTGAGCCACCAGCAAACCATGTTCAAGGTGTTGCTCCCCCAGGCCGTCGCGGCGATGCTGCCTGCGCTCATCTCGCAGATGGTCATCGCCCTCAAGGACTCCGCGCTCGGCTACCAGATCGGCTATGTCGAAGTTGTCCGCTCCGGTATCCAATCCGCGTCCTTCAACAAGAACTACCTGGCTTCGCTGATCGTCGTCGCCATCATCATGATCCTCATCAACTGGGGACTCACAGTGCTGGCCCAACGCATCGAGCGTCAGCTGCGCGCCGGCCGCGCCCGCAAGAACATCGTGGCCAACGTGCCGCACCATCACTCGCAGGGCCTCGACACCAAGGACGAGGTCAACGCCGATTGGCACGCACCCGGCTACAAGGAAATCCGCAACCCCGCGGAATAACCACCTCACATGGGCACGCCGAACCCCCAGCAACCAGCTGGGGGTTTACTCGTTTTCCAGCTCCGCGCAGCGCGCCTCGAGAGCCGCCTTCGCCACGCGCAACGACGCGCCCTCGTTAAAGCCGCGGCGGGCAAGCACGCCCACGATGCGCCGCAGTACCTTGTCGCGCTCCGCACGGTCTTCCGGGATGGTCTTCACCGAACGAGCCTTTTTAGCAGCAAGATCTTCCATGATTGACTGTTCGGACTCTTGCGTCACCTGCTCGAGCGCCTCCGCGCGGTCTACTTGCGCTACCCCCTTACGCTGCAGCTCGCGGTCGAGCACCCACGCCGACTTGCCGCGGCGCGCATGGCGTTGGCGCACCCATTCGCGCGCGAATGCCGCGTCATCGAGCAGGCCCACGTTCGCAAGATCGTCGAGGACCGACTCGATGACCTCCGGGTCAAACTCGGCCCGCACCAGACGGTCATGCAGCTCCGACCGCGAACGCGCACGCTGATCGAGCAACAGGAGCGCGCGCGAGCGCACCTTGGCTTTAGCTTCTTCTTCCTGGACATCAAAAAGCCCGCCCCCGGCGGCACCAGATTCATAGGCTTCTAGTGCTTGGCGTAGCTTTTCGAGCTTCTCGGGAGCGGGTTCTGACACGGCTTACTCGTCGTCGAAGTCGACGGTTGGCACCAAGTCCACAGCCTCGTCCGAGAGACCGTCATCCGCACCCGGGACGTCCATGTGGACCTCTTCATCCGTGGCGGCAGCGGTACCGATACCCAGCTTGGTGAAGATCTTCTTCTCGATCTCATCCGCCAGGTCCGGGTTGTCCTTGAGGAAATGGCGTGCCTTTTCCTTGCCCTGGCCCAGCTGGTCGCCCTCGTAGGTAAACCAGGAGCCCGACTTCTTAATGAAGCCATGCTCGACACCCATGTCGATGATCGAGGACTCACGGGAGATGCCCTCGCCATAGATGATGTCGAACTCCGCAATCTTGAACGGCGGCGAGACCTTGTTCTTCACGATCTTGATCTTGGTGCGGTTACCGATGGCGTCCTGACCGTCCTTGAGCGTCTGAATGCGGCGAATATCGCAACGCACGGACGCGTAGAACTTGAGCGCCTTACCACCGGTGGTGGTCTCCGGCGAGCCGAACATGACGCCGATCTTCTCACGCAACTGGTTAATGAAGATGGCGGTCGTACCCGAGTTGTAGAGCGCACCGGTCATCTTGCGCAGTGCCTGCGACATGAGGCGGGCTTGCAAGCCGACGTGGCTATCGCCCATCTCGCCTTCAATTTCCGCCTTCGGCGTCAGTGCGGCGACGGAGTCGATGACGATGATGTCAATGGCGCCGGAGCGCACGAGCATGTCCGCAATCTCCAGGGCCTGTTCACCGGTATCCGGCTGGGACACGAGCAGGTTATCCGTATCCACGCCCACGAGGCGTGCATATTCCGGATCCAGCGCGTGCTCGGCATCGATGAACGCGGCGATGCCGCCGTCCTTCTGCGCCGAGGCAATCGCGTGGAGGGCCACGGTGGTCTTACCGGAAGACTCAGGGCCGTAAATCTCGACGATGCGGCCGCGCGGGAAGCCGCCGATGCCCAGCGCCACGTCGATGGCGGTATTGCCGGAGGAAATAGCCCGAATAGGCGGGCGATTATCGTCGCCCAGGCGCATGACGGCGCCCTTGCCAAAGTCCTTCTCGATCATCGCCATGGCGGAGTCGAGCGCCTTCTGGCGATCCTCCGCGGCGCTGACCGTGGTGCTCTTCTTGGTCTTTGCAGCCATAGTGTGTCGTCCTTTAATAAGTCTATTGAGCGTCTATGTATCTTACGGGGCGCTAACCCCGCTTACCGAGTTAGACTGCGCGCCCACCCATGTGGGTTCCACGCGCGGTGCAAGTATTTTCTTTCATCCTGCGTCCCGCGGTATGCACAGAACTCTACGTCCCGCCGGAACATGCCCCTCATACTACACGCACGAATGTTCGATGTTCGAATTTTCGGCGCGTGTTCGGGAACTCTCCTACTTACTGTTGTAGTCCACGCCCAGGCGTCGTTCTTCAGGGACTTCAAAATCCTCACACAACTCGCGCCAGACGTCGCGCGGATCGACGCCACGTTCGATGAGTTCGTCCGCCGTGCCGCCGAGCTTCGCCAGCACGTGGGAGTGCGAAATCCACTTTCCCTCGGAGTCACCAAATTCGTCGACGATCAATTGGTGGTATTCGGTCAAACGCATGGCGGCCAGTGTACCGCGCCCCCTTGGCCCGTCGTGGACGCCGTCCCCCAATGCCCTGCATGAACGCTGTTCAAAATCCCTCTTTTACTGGGTTTTCCATCCGCGGTGCTACAGTTTCTCGCTATGAAGAAGAACTCTCTCGCCACAGATCTTGCCTACGTGGCCGTCTTTACCGCACTTGTCATTGTCCTCGCTTTCGTCTCCATCCCTATCGGCACGGCTGGCGTTCCGATCGTCCTCCAGAACGCCGCGCTCATCCTCGCCGGCTTGGTGCTTGGCGGCCGTCGCGGCATGTACGTCGGTCTCCTCTTCCTCTTCCTCGGTCTCGCTCTTCCTGTCCTCGCAGGCGGCGGCACCACCCTGCGCGCACTCGCGGGCCCCACGGCCGGCTACATCATCGGCTACGTCATCTCCCCCGCCATCGCTGGCCTCATCGCCTACCGTTCCCCGCGCAACAAGGGCGGCATGACCGTCATGCTCGCCATCGCAGCATTCGTCGGCCTTGCGGTGCAGTACACCTGCGGCGCTCTGGGCCTCATGGTGCGCTCGGGCATGGAGGCATCGGCAGCCTTCGCGGCCCAACTGCCCTTCATCGCGCCGGACTCCGGCAAACTCGTCGTCGCCATCCTCATCGCGCTCGCTGTCCACGCCGCGTTCCCGGATCTTATGGGCCACAAGAAGACCGCTTCGAAGAAGGCCGCCGTTGCCTAAGGTCGAATTCCGCGGGGTGGGCGTGTCCTATGACGAGACGCTCATCCTCGACGACATCAACCTCACGCTTACCGAACAGCGCATCGGCATCATCGGTGAGAACGGCGGCGGCAAGTCTACGCTCACGCGTCTTATCAACGGCCTGGGAGAGCCCACCACTGGCACCGTCACCGTCGACGGCCTCGACGTCGCCGAGCACGGCAAAGAGATCCGCCAGAAGGTCGGCTTCGTCTTCTCTGACGCCGAGAACCAAATCGTCATGCCGCAGGTACGCGACGACGTCGCCTTCTCCCTGCGCCGCTTCAAGCTCCCCAAGGCCGAGCGCAACCAGCGTGCCGATGCCGCCCTTGACCGCTTTGGTCTCGCCGACCGCGCCGAACAATCGCCGCACACCCTCTCCGGTGGACAAAAGCAGTTGCTAGCGCTGGCCGCCGTACTCGTCATCGACCCAGTCCTCATCATCGCGGACGAGCCCACGACGCTACTCGATTTGCGCAACCGTGACCGCATCAAGCGCGAGTTTGCCAAGCTTGAGCAACAGCTCATCGTCGTTACCCACGATCTCGAGTTCCTTTCGGACTTCGACCGCGTCATATGCATCGACGACCACCACGTGGCCGCCGACGGCACGCCCGATGAGGTCATCTCTTTCTACCGTGACCTCATGGCCACCCGTCCCCTCTAAAACATGAAACGCCGCACGAATATCCCGCTGTCCGTCTACGTTCCAGGCGACACGTTCATTCACCGGATGAAGCCGAGCTGGAAGATCCTCATTCTGATCGTCTTCATCCTGGTGACGAGCATCTTCTGCCGCACGATACCGCTCGCCGCGGCCTCCGTCTTACTCCCGGCGCTCGCCTTTGTCATCGCAAAGGTTCCGCCGAAGATTGCGTGGAGCCAGATGTGGCCGCCGCTGTTTATCCTCGTTCCACTCGCCGCCTTCCAGTGGTGGGCTCGCGACTTCGAGTACGCCGTGGTCATGTTCCTCACCATCTTCGCCGCGATGATGGCCGCATTCCTCCTCACGCTCACCTCCACGGTGGACGCCATCATGGAGTCCCTCGAGGACTCCCTGCGCCCACTCGCCCGCTTCGGGTTACCGGTGGAAACCATCAGCCTCGCCATGTCGCTCACCATCCGGCTCATCCCGCTCATGTTCGAGACAGTCTACGAGGTCCTCGATGCCCGCAAGGCCCGCGGCGCCGGCTTTAGTCCGCTGGCTTTCGGCACGCCGGTCATTATCCGGTCCATCCGCCGCGCCCGCGCGATGGGCGAAGCGCTCCAGGCCCGCGGAGTCGGCGACTAGGACGCCAGCCTGGATTTCAGAACAAGGAAGGACCCAGAACCGCGCGCATCTGGGTCCTTCGTTGTTCCACACTGCTATCGGCTGATCGCACTACGCCCGGCGGCGTGGGGTTGCGTGGGCGTATTCCTGTCGCAGGGTACGCAAGCTGGCGGACTTCTATCAGATGGGTATTACTGCGGCTAAAAGCTACAGCCCGCGGTAAAAGGCAAACGTGGAAAGAGCTGTCGACATTGCGCAGACCTGGTGCGCGGAATACTTGGATGACCAGGAGTTCTACAGTTATGACCAGCTCAATGAAGCCTTGGTTGTGCAAACGGACTTCATCAATGATAGGCCGTACTTTCGAGGTCAGAAGGTCTCACGTCGGCAACTGTTTGAACTAGCTCCTTTTTCGCGGTGACTCTGGGCGGTAGGGGGCAGGGCGTTGGCTTGGATCCGGGCCCCAACTCGGCTCCGGTAGCGGATACCAGCTAGGCATCCGCGGCAGCATCGCTAATACATCCTCACGAATCCATCCCATTTGTAGCTGAACGATCCGATAATCATCGTCGGGATATTCTTCGTTCAGACCAGCCGTCCACCGTTCACAATGAGCACGGTGAGACACTGCGTGCTCACCAATTGCATTGAATTCTGATTCATGCGGCTCTCCGTGAAAACTCACAGCGATCAAAAACTCTTCACCGGTCTCAAGTGGACGGGTGATCCCGTATGTGCCGTGGAGACTTTTCCTATAGTCGATTGTGACACATTCACACGAGAGAAACTTGTAGTCCAACCCACTAGTTAGCTCTTCCATTTCGGGATAGTCGTCCATTGCATGGACTGCCCACAGTTCCTCGGATTGACGCCACCACCACCTATAGTAACGTTGGCAATCGGGCAAAACGTTAGGTGGGTACATTGGACTCATTTTATTCCACACTCCAATCGTGTATTTGGTGGATAGGCACGTGCATAGTACTTCTTTCCACTTACATCGATAGTTCCAGCAACCGAACCACCGAAGATTGTCTTCTTGTCCCCGTCGCATTTATATGCAAGGGCCTCAGACTTTAAGCTCGCCTCACTTAAGCTATGATTTTCAAACTCCGCTAATTTGACAAATGATCCCATTGGCAACGGAAACCATTGATGGGCATGCAGACTTAGCGAATGGTCGATTCTCGTTACCCGTTTGGAACACTTAGTATAAGCCTTAAATCCGACTATCTTGTCTTCACCCGTGGCACCGCTTTTTGTGCGTCGATGAATATACTGCGGTTCAAGCACGCACGGGCCATATTCTTTGGTAATTGCGGCTCGCTCGGCAACCGCCGGAACACTCCCGTATCCGTTCTGCAAAATGCTGTTTTCGATGCTCCGGAAATACTCTTCCGCGTCAGCAGGAGATGGAAAATAGATGTAAGGAGTCACATATCCGTCAGAGCCATCAAAGACCTTGCCTCGAATAATTCCATTCTCAAACTGCTGCGTTGCTTGCAGAGTTCCCTCGGGCCTGACCCCTGGAAAGTAGACACGTCGGGGG